>NZ_JBFAWY010000003.1:0-106947 GCF_040680575.1 Streptomyces sp. NPDC052020 | reverse complement strand
CCGCTGCGCCTGGAGCACCCGCTGGGTGATCAGCCATTGCAGCGGCGCGCTGCCGGTCAGCGAGCGGAAGCGGCGGTCGAACGTACGGCGGCTCATGTACGCGCGGGCCGCCAGCGTCTCCACGTCGAACTGCTCGTGGAGGTGCTCCAGCGCCCAGGCGACGACCTCGGCGAGCGGGTCGGCGCCGATCTCCTCCGGTAAAGACCGGTCGAGGTAGCGCTCCTGGCCGCCGCTGCGGCGCGGCGGCACCACCAGTCGCCGGGCCAGCGCGCCGGCCGCCTCGCTGCCGTGGTCGGTGCGCACGATGTGGAGGCACAGGTCGATGCCGGCCGCCGTGCCCGCCGAGGTCAGCACGTCCCCGTCGTCGACGAAGAGCTCGCGCGGGTCGACGTGCACGGACGGGTAGCGCTTGGCCAGCGTGGGCGCGTACATCCAGTGCGTGGTCGCGGGGCGGCCGTCCAGCAGGCCCGCCGCGGCGAGTACGAAGGCACCGGTGCACAGCCCGACGATGCGGGCACCCTCCTCATGGGCCCGGCGCAGGGCTTCGAGCGCCTCCTGGGGCGGTGGCGAGGTGATCGATCGCCACGCGGGTACCACCACGGTGCCGGCCCGGGAGATCGCCTCCAGGCCGTGTGGCGCGGTCAGCTCCAGGCCCCCGGTGGTGCGCAGCGGGCCCTCCTCGCCCGCGCACACCAGCAGGCGGTAGCGCGGTACGCCGGCGTCCTGGCGGTCAACCCCGAACACCGACAGCGGTATGGAACTCTCGAAGATGGGGCCGCCGCTGAACAGCAGCACCGCGACGATCTCCTTGCGGCGTCGCCCGGACAGCTTCCGGGCCGTGATGTCCGGCGCGGCAGCGGAGTCGTGGCTCATCCTGCTAAGCCCCCCTCGGTGGTCGCGGCTCCTCGGTTGTGTCGCTCCTGCACGTTTCCCCTCGGTCCTGCACGAGTCCCCCGCCGTAGACGGTCATGATCGAATCTACTGTGTTCCGTCACGCCGACGTGGCCGGTTCGGTACGCGGCACATTGTCGACATGACAACTTGGCGTGAAGCATTCGATCACGAAGCGTTGCACTCGCGGGCGCCACAGGGAAGTGCGCCTTGTGGCAGTGGCCAATCCCCATAGGGTGCGCGGGGCCGCCCAGACCCTTTTTGTGCAGGTGGAACGGTGGTTGGGGGGTGGTTCGGGCAAGGGAAGCGCACCATGCAGAAGTTGGCTGAAAAGAAGCGGGGGCGTGCACGGAAACCGGTCAGCCGACCGGTGCGCTCCCCTTGCCCCGCCGACCGCCCCCGCGCGCCCCCGGCGCGGTGTCCCCGTGCCCCGCGGGCGGGCCGCCCGCGCACCGTTCCGACCGGCGCAGGAGCACCCGGCAGGCGCCGGTGACGGCGGCCAGGCCGAGGGCCGTGCCGGCGGCGCCCGCGAGGGAGGTGCCGCACCACAGGAGCACGACGGGGACGAGGACGCAGCTGAACGCGGCCCAGCGGACCAGATCGGTGATGCCGTCGAGCCCCCGCGCCTCGGCGCGGCGCGGCCGGGGAGGTGTCTCGGGGGACGCGGCGGGGTCGTGCGGCTGGGGCATGGGAGGCTCCTGGGGCGGGTGGTCCACGGGGATCAGCGGTGGTCCACGGGGATCAACGGCCGCCGCATCCGTCGGTCACTGTCCGTCTCCGCGCGACCCCCGCGACGTCACTCCCAGGGGGAATCAAATACCCCGCAAACCGCCTGTACAGCGCAGCAACCATTGCGTTACGGGCGTCCCCTCGTGCATGCTCCGGGGAACCGCCACGGAGAGTGCGCGGGATCTGGGCTAAGGAGGCGTGCCGCCGTACCCTTGCGGGTATGGGGTCGGGAAGACCATTCCCGGACACAGCTCCGCCGCACACGGATGTCCCACCCATAAAGGATCACAACGCCGAGACAGCCATGGCCGGTCACGAATTCTTCGAACCCGCGGACCGCAAGCGGCCGGTCGCCGACCCTACGGCGGCCGACCCCCTGGCGGCGGAAGAGCTTCACCACGCGTGCGATCCCGCCTTCAGGCACGGCGTGGTCGTCGGCTTCGACGGCTCGCTCTCCAGCGAGCGCGCCCTCGCCTACGCGATCGGCATGGCCCGGCGGCTGGGGTCGGGCCTGATCATCGTCCACGTGGCCAACCGGCTGCCCACCACCGTGTGGGCGGGCTGCGAGCCCCCCGTCTTCGTGGACGTGCCGGACCACCGCACCGAGGTGCTGGGCCTGGAGCTGGCGTGCGCCGACTACCTGACCGAGGTGCCGTGGATCCTGGTCGAGCGCGGCGGCGACATCTGCCACGAGCTCGAAGAGGTGGGACGGGAGTACGAGGCGGACGCGATCGTCGTCGGCTCCACGCACGGGATCGTGGGCCGTATCTTCGGCTCCGTCGCCGGCCGGCTCGCCAAGCGGGCACAGCGGCCCGTCGTCGTCATTCCCTGAGCTCCCCGGGCTCCCCGAGCCCTCTGGAGCTCCCCGCCCCCGCGCCGAGGACGCCAACTACCGCGCGAGGACGTTCGATTCGCCCCTCCGTTCGTGTGTTCGCGCCTGTGCGACGGGCATATACCGGTCGATGCACCACCGCGCACGACGGGAAGGCGGCCTTCCCGCACGCGCCGCCGGCCGGGGGGTGACGGCCACCGGCCGGCACCCCCCGGGCCGGGGCAGGGACGGCCCCGCCCAAGGGAGCGACCCCCTGTGCGGATGGCACAGGGGGTCGCGCGGGTCCGGCGGGATACGGGGATCTACTCCACCGTCACCGACTTGGCCAGGTTGCGCGGCTTGTCGATGTCCCGGCCCAGCGTCAGCGCCGTGTGGTAGGCGAGGAGCTGGAGCGGGATGCCCATGAGGATCGGGTCCAGCTCGTCCTCGTTCTTCGGCACGACGATGGTGTGGTCGGCCTTGGCCTGTTCCTGGTGGGCGACGGCGAGGATCCGGCCGCTGCGGGCCTTGATCTCCTCCATGGCCGCGCGGTTCTTCTCCAGCAGGTCGTCGTCCGGCACGATCGCGACGGTCGGCAGCGCGGGCTCGATCAGCGCGAGCGGGCCGTGCTTGAGCTCGGAGGCCGGGTACGCCTCGGCGTGGATGTAGGAGACCTCCTTGAGCTTCAGGGAGGCTTCGCGGGCGACCGGGTAGCCGCGGACCCGGCCGATGAAGAGCATCGAGCGGGCCTCGGCGAACTGCTCGGCCAGCTTCCTGACCTCTTCCTCCTGCTCCATGATCTCGGAGATCTGCTGGGGCAGCCGGCGCAGGCCCTCGATGATCCGCTTGCCGTCCCGGACGGACAGGTCGCGGACCCGGCCCAGGTGCAGGGCGAGCAGCGCGAAGGCGACGCAGGTGTTGGTGAAGCACTTGGTCGACACCACGCAGACCTCGGGCCCGGCGTGGACGTAGATGCCGCCGTCGGCCTCGCGGGCGATCGCGGAGCCGACCACGTTGACCACGCCCAGCACCCGGGCGCCCTTGCGCTTGAGCTCCTGCACGGCCGCCAGCACGTCGTAGGTCTCGCCGGACTGGGAGACGGCGACGTACAGGGTGTCGGGGTCGACGACCGCGTTGCGGTAGCGGAACTCCGAGGCCGGCTCGGCGTCGGCGGGAATGCGGGCCAGCTCCTCGATCATCTGGGCGCCGATCATGCCCGCGTGGTAGGAGGTGCCGCAGCCGAGGATCTTCACCCGGCGGATCCGGCGCGCCTCGCGGGCGTCCAGGTTGAGGCCGCCCAGGTGCACGGTGGAGAACCGGTCGTCGATGCGGCCGCGCAGCACGCGGTCCACGGCGTCGGCCTGCTCGTGGATCTCCTTGTGCATGTAGGTGTCGTGGCCGCCCATGTCGTAGGAGGCGGCCTCCCACTCCACGGTGGTGGGCTCGGCGGTGGTGCGGGTGCCCTCGGTGGTGTAGGTGCGGAAGTCGTCGGCCTTGAGGGTGGCCATCTCGCCGTCGTCGAGGGTGACTATCTGGCGGGTGTGGGCGACCAGGGCTGCGATGTCGGAGGCGACGAACATCTCCTTCTCGCCGATGCCGAGGACGACCGGGGAGCCGTTGCGGGCGACGACGATGCGGTCCGGGAAGTCGGCGTGCAGCACGGCGATGCCGTACGTGCCCTCGATCAGGCGCACCGTCTCGCGGACCTTGTCCTCCAGCTTCTCGGCCTGCGAGCGGGCGATGAGGTGGACGAGGACCTCGGTGTCGGTCTCGGAGAGGAACTCCACGCCGTCCGCCTCCAGCTTGCGCCGCAGGTCGGAGGCGTTGTCGATGATGCCGTTGTGGACGACGGCGACCTTGCCCTCGGCGTCCAGGTGCGGGTGGGCGTTGACGTCGGAGGGGGCGCCGTGGGTGGCCCAGCGGGTGTGGGCGATGCCGGTGGTGCCCTTGAAGCGCGCCGGGACCTTGGCCTCCAGGTCGCGGACCCGGCCCTTGGCCTTGACCATCTTCAGGCCGGCCGCCTTCGGGGAGGTGACGACGATGCCCGCCGAGTCGTAGCCCCGGTACTCCAGCCGCTGAAGGCCCTCCAGCAGCAGGGGAGCGACGTCACGCTTCCCGATGTATCCGACGATTCCGCACATAGATACGTATTCCTCAGCCGTAGACGATGCGGCGCAGCTGGCGGAGCGACAGCTCCGGCGGTGCCACCGCCCGGTATTTCAGGTCCGCCTCGATCCGCTCGAAGATCGCAGCGTTCACCAGGCCCTGGGCCTGGAGCTCGCGGTGGCGGCGACGGACGTAACTCTCGGTCGTCTCGTCGAAGTAGGCGAGCACGTCCTGGATCACACGCAGCGCCTCGCCCCGGCTCAGGGGCGTCGACCGCGTCAGATGATCAACGAGTTCGTCGTGCACCCGGTAGATCCTGGGGTACCGCCGACGGTTTCGCAAGAATCCTGCCCGAATTCGGGCAGGATTCGGCCGGTGGGCGCGTCGGACACGGCTTTACGGGTGTTTTGCGGGGATATGTCGTTCCGAAGTCGAGGCGGCCGGTTCACATCCGCTTGAGCACCGCCTGCTTGGCCAGCGCGAACTCCTCGTCCGTCAGGACGCCGGCGCGGTGCAGGTCGCCCAGCTCGCGCAGCCGCCGCAGCAGCGCGTCGTGTTCGTCCTCCGGGGCCGGCGCGGGCTCGGCGGCGGGCGCGCCCGCGGGTGACGGCGCGGGGCGCTCGGCGGCCGGGCGGGCCGGGTGCGGCAGCCGGGCCTGCACGGCGGCGGCGACCAGTGCCATGAGCGGGTCCTTCTTGAATCCCCACAGCTCCACGGCGTTGGGGTCGTACTTGGCCGGTGCCTCGGTCGGCGCGTTGCGCACGGTGAAGCGCAGCTGCCCGTTCTCCAGGCCGACCGCCGGCTGCCACTCCACGGCGGCGATGTCGGCCAGGGCCAGCGTGCGGGTGCCCGCGGCGGCCTTGGCGTCCTCCGTCTTCCAGTTCCACTCCAGGCGGACCTGCTCGCCGTCGAAGCTCGCGGTGCCGTCCCCGGCCGACACCGACACCGGCACGGCCGGCCCCGGCAGCAGGTACTCGTCCAGCGGGCCGGCCGGCACCTGCTCCAGCAGCAGGGCGTTGCGGACCTCGTCCACGAGGTACTCGGCGACGCCGTACCGGTCGGGCTCCACGGTCAGCCCGTAGGGGTCGTGCGGCTCGGCCAGCCGGCCGCCGGTGGCGTGCAGCAGCGGGTCCGCGCCGTCCCGCAGGCGCAGCCGCAACCGCCCCGACCTGCGCCCCTGCTCGAACGACACCCCCGCCAACGCCCGCAGCGGGACCGTGAGTTCACCCAGGGTTCTGCGCAGCAGGCCGACGTTCTTGTCCCGTCCCGGAGTCAGCCGCAGGGCGTCGCCGTCGAAGACCCACGTGCCGTCCTTCTGGATGATTTCCGCCATGGGGTGATTGTTTCACCGGATGTGCGGGAGAGTGGTCTATACCCGTCCGGGGATCCCTTGCGGGGCCCCGGAGTTGAGCCGAAGGGAGCGCATGTGAGACGGCACGCACGGCACCACAGAACGACTCCCCGCATGACCCGGCTGCTCGGCACCCTGCTGCTGGTGGCCGCCGGCACCTTCACCGCCTCCGGCGCCGCGGCGGCACCGGACGCCGCGGACCCCGTCCCCCTGGACCGGGTGATACCGGCCCCCGCCTCGGTCGACCCGGGCGGATCCCCGTACCGCGTCACGCGCGGCACCCACATCCGCGTCGACGGCACCCGCGAGGCCCGCCGGGTCGGCGAGTACCTCGCGGAGGTGCTGCGGCCCTCGACCGGTTACCGGCTGCCCGTCACCTCGCGCGGCGAGGGAGGCATCCGGCTGCGCCTGGCCGACGGCCCCCACGGCGCCGAGGGCTACCGCCTCGACAGCCGCCGCTCGGGCGTCACCATCACCGCCCGCGAGCCCGCCGGCCTCTTCCACGGCGTCCAGACGCTGCGGCAGCTGCTGCCGCCCGCCGTCGAGAAGGACTCCGTCCAGCCGGGCCCCTGGCTGGTGGCGGGCGGCACCATCGAGGACACCCCGCGCTACGCCTGGCGCGGCGCCATGCTCGACGTCGCCCGGCACTTCTTCACCGTCGACGAGGTCAAGCGGTACATCGACCAGATCGCCCTCTACAAGATCAACAAACTGCATCTGCACCTGAGCGACGACCAGGGCTGGCGCATCGCCGTCGACTCCTGGCCGCGCCTGGCCGCCTACGGCGGTTCCACCGAGGTCGGCGGCGGTCCCGGCGGCTACTACACCAAGGAGCAGTACAAGGAGATCGTGCGTTACGCGGGCTCGCGCCACCTGGAGGTCGTGCCCGAGATCGACATGCCGGGCCACACCAACGCGGCCCTCGCCTCCTACGCCGAGCTGAACTGCGACGGCGTGGCGCCCCCGCTCTACACCGGCATCAAGGTCGGCTTCAGCTCGCTGTGCGTCGGCAAGGACATCACCTACGACTTCGTCGACGACGTCGTCCGCGAGGTCGCCGCCCTCACCCCGGGCCGGTACTTCCACATCGGCGGCGACGAGGCGCACTCCACCAGCCACGCCGACTACGTGGCCTTCATGGAGCGGGTCCAGCCGGTCGTCGCCAAGTACGGCAAGACCGTCATCGGCTGGCACCAGCTCACCGGCGCCGTCCCGGCCGAGGGGGCGCTCGCCCAGTACTGGGGCCTGGACCGCACCAGCGCCGCGGAGAAGGCGCAGGTGGCCAAGGCCGCGCAGAACGGCACCGGGCTGATCCTGTCCCCGGCCGACCGGTCCTACCTGGATATGAAGTACACCAAGGACACCCCGCTCGGCCTGTCCTGGGCGGGTTACGTCGAGGTGCGGCGGTCCTACGACTGGGACCCGGGCGCCTACCTGCCGGGCGCGCCCGCCTCCGCGGTCCGGGGCGTCGAGGCGCCGCTGTGGTCGGAGGCCGTCGACAACTCCGCCCACATCGACTACATGGCCTTCCCCCGGCTGCCGGGCATCGCCGAGCTGGGCTGGTCCCCGGCGTCCACGCACGACTGGGACGCCTACAAGGAGCGGCTCGCGGCGCAGGGGCCGCGCTGGGAGGCGCTGGGCATCGGGTTCTACCGGTCGCCCCAGGTGCCCTGGCCGGCGCAAGGGTAGGAAGCCGGACGGGCACCCCGGCGGACCGTACGTCCGGGGTGCCCGTCCGCCCGCGCGGGGCCTACCGCCCGGCGAGGGGGTTCTTCAGGGTCCCCACCAGCTGGAGCGCGCCGGAGGGGTCCGCGAGGTCGACCATCTGCTTGTTGTCGCGCAGCTGGAGCCGGTTGAGGCAGGACAGCGCGAACTCGGGGGCGAACATGTCGTACCGGGCGAACTTGTCGGCCAGTTCCGGCACCGACTCCTGGTACGCGCGGGTGACCTCCGCGACCGTGTCCCAGAAGCCGTCCTCGGAGAGGATGCCCTCGGTGGCGAGGTTCGCGGCGAGGAAGCGGAAGTAGCAGTCGAAGACGTCCGTGAAGATGGAGAGCAGCTTCTGCTCGTCCGGCACCTCGACGCGGATCCGGGACACCTCCGGCGGCAGCACCGCGTCGGGGTCCATGACCGCGATCTCCTCGGCGATGTCCTTGTAGACCGCCCGCTGCACCACGCCGTCCTTCAGGACCAGGATGACGTTCTCGCCGTGGGGCATGTAGACCAGGTCGTAGGCGTAGAAGCTGTGCAGCAGCGGGGTGTAGTACGCCCGCAGATAGTGCCGCAGCCACTCCTTCGGCGTCAGCCCGGACCGCTCGATCAGCGCGCCCGCGAAGGACGCCCCCTCGTGGTCGACGTGGACCAGGGAGGCCATGGTGGCCAGCGACTCGCCGTCCCGCAGGGAGGGCACCGGGCTCTCCCGCCACAGCGCGGCGAGCATCTTGCGGTAGGGCGAGTAGCGGTCGGTGGCCTGCTCGTACTCCAGGTGCCGGTAGCCGACGGCCGCCCGCTCCCGGATGATGGACAGGCCCGTCGACTTCAGCACCGGGTCGCCCTCGATCAGCTGGGCCAGCCAGTCGTTGATCGCCGGGGTGGCCTCCATGTAGGCGGCCGACAGCCCGCGCATGAAGCCCATGTTGAGGACGGACAGGGCCGTCTTCACGTAGTGCTTCTCGGGGTGGGTGGTGTTGAAGAAGGTCCGGATGGACTGCTGCGCCAGGTACTCGTCGTCGCCCTCGCCGAGCAGGACGAGGTGCCGGCGGGCGACCTCGGCGGCGAAGGTGACGGAGAGCTTGTTCCACCACTGCCAGGGGTGGGCCGGGATGAGCAGGTAGTCGGCCGGGTCCAGGCCCTGGCCGGTGAGGACGCCGTGGAAGCGCTCCACGGTCTCCTCGCCCAGCTCCTGGCGGACGAAGGACTCGTACTCGATGCCGGCGCCGGCCGTGAACGCCGCCCGGGAGCGGTGCGCGGCCAGCCACACCAGGCGGATCGGGCTCGCCGTCTCGGGGGCGTACGACAGGTACTCGTGGATGCCGAAGCCGAGCCGCCCGTTGTTGGCGACGAAGCAGGGGTGGCCCTCGGTCATGCCGGTCTCGACGGCCTGGAAACCGGCGCGCGCCAGCTCGGCGGAGGTCACCCGCGGCTTGGTCAGCTTGTAGCAGGTGCCGGAGAGGGTGGAGGAGATCTCCTCCAGGTACACCGGCAGGATCTCGTCGCTCAGCTCCAGGGACTCCTTCAGCTCGATGAAGAAGTCCAGGGCGGCGAGCGGGAGCTCGGCCCCGTCGCGGTGGCGGGTGATCGAGGCGGCGTCCACCTGCCAGTGGTCCAGGGCGCGGCGGACGGCGGTGAACCGGTAGCGGGTGAGGCCGTCGTCGCTGCGGACGACGTACGCCTCCCCGTCCGGCTCGGGGGTGATGAGCCGCTCGTGCGCGAACTCGGCGAGCGCCTTGCGGATCAGCAGGCGGTTGGCCTTCTCCCAGCGCTCGGGGGTCAGGTGGGCGACGGCGTCGGCGAGGCTCACGCGGACACCGCCTTCTCGAACTGCTCGCGCGTGCAGAAGCTCAGCAGCGCCTTCTTCTCGGGCTTCTGTATCTCCCGTTCGGGCACGAAGCCGACGGCCGCGTTCAGGGCGTGCACCGCCTTGTTGGCCACGTCGGGCTCCACGACCACGCGCCGGGTCGCCGGGTCGGCGAACAGGAACTCCATCACGGCGGTGATGACGGCCCTGGTGAAGCCGTGGATCGGGCGCTCGGCCGGCGCGACCAGGAAGTGCATGCCGACGTCGCCCGGCTCCGGCTCGTACAGGCCGACCAGTTCGCGCTGGGCCGGGTCGTACTTCTCCATCAGGAAGGCGGGCTCGCCGTCGTGCAGGCCCAGGTAGGCGTGGTGGTGCTCGTCGGCGGCGATCTCCATGTACGCGCGCTCGACATCCTCCAGCCGGGCGTCCTGCATCATCCAGAACGCGGCCTTGGGGTGGGTGACCCAGCCGTGGAGCAGCTCGGCGTCCCGGGTGGGGTCGAGGGGGCGGAAGGTGAGGGATCCGATGCCGGTGGTGGTGCTCATACGCCGAACTCCTGGAACGCGATGGTCTTCTCGACCGGGTAGTACTCCCTGCCGAGCAGCTCACGGATGATGTAGCTGTTGCGGTAGGCGCCCATACCCAGGTCGGGCGAGGTGATGCTGTGGGTGTGGACACCGGCGTTCTGGAGGAAGACGCCCTGGCCGGTGACGTCGATGGCGTAGTTGCGGGCGACGTCGAAGTTGCCCTGGGCGTCGTAGCGCAGCCGGTCCCGGACCGGCTTGAGGAACTCCGGCTCGACGTAGCGGTAGCCGGTGGCCAGGATCAGCCCGTCGGAGCGCAGCTCGAAGTCCTTGCCCTGCTCCTCCTGGCGGAAGGCGAGGGTGTAGGTGCCGTCCTGGTACCGGGCGTCGGTGAGCGCCGAGTTGGTGAGCAGGCGGGTGGGGACCGGGCCGCCGAGGTTCTTCTGGTACAGCAGGTCGAAGATCTCGTTGATCAGGTCGCCGTCGATGCCCTTGAACAGGCCCTTCTGCTCGGCGGTGAGGCGGTAGCGGGTGGCCTCCGGCAGCGCCCGGTAGTAGTCGATGTACTCCGGGGAGGTCATCTCCAGCGTGAGCTTGGTGTACTCCAGGGGGAAGAAGCGCGGGGAGCGCGTCACCCAGTTCAGCTCGTAGCCGTGGACGTCGATCTCGCCGAGCAGGTCGTAGTAGATCTCGGCGGCGGACTGGCCGCTGCCGACCAGCGTGATCGACTTCTTCTTCGTCAGCTCCGCCCGGCTGTGCACATAGCGGGAGTTGTGGATGAAGTCGCCGGCCAGGCCGCGGCAGGCGTCCGGGATGTACGGCGGGGTGCCGGTGCCGAGGACGAGCCGGCGGGCGCGGTAGGTGTCACCGCCCGTCGTGCGCACCACGTACAGCTCGTTCTCGTACGTCACCTCGGTGACCGTCGTGGAGAAGCGGATGCTGCTCAGCTTGGACGCGGCCCAGCGGCAGTAGTCGTCGTACTCGACCCGCAGGGGGTAGAAGTTCTCGCGGATGTAGAACGAGTACAGCCGGCCCTTCTCCTTCAGGTAGTTGAGAAAGGAGTAGGGGGAGGTCGGGTCGGCGAGGGTGACGAGGTCCGACATGAACGGGGTCTGGAGGTGGGCGCCGTCCAGGAACATGCCGGCGTGCCACTCGAAGTCCGGCTTGGACTCCAGGAAGACGCCGTTCAGCTCGGCGATGGGCTCGGTCAGGCAGGCCAGGCCGAGGTTGAAGGGGCCCAGTCCGACCCCCACGAAGTCGTAAGGGGTTTCCGGGGCTTCAGGACGCGCGGTCAAGGGACTCTCCCAGGTACTGCTCGGCGTGGCCGGCGATCAGGTCCAGGACGGCGGCGATGTCGGACGCCTTCGTCTCGGGATTGAGCAGGGTGAACTTCAGGTAGTGGCGGCCGGCCACCTTGGTGCCCGCGACCACCGCGTCGCCGGAGGCGAACAGGGCCTTGCGGGCGTAGAGGTTGGCGCGGTCGATCTCGGCGGGGTCGGTGACGGCCGCCGGGACGTAGCGGAAGACCAGGGTGGACAGCGACGGCTCGACGACGACGTCGAAGCGCGGGTCGGCGGCGAGGAGCTTCCAGCCCTCGGCCGCGAGGTCGCACACCTCGTCGAACAACTGCCCGATGCCGTCGGCGCCCATCACGCGCAGCGTCATCCACAGCTTGAGCGCGTCGAAGCGGCGGGTGGTCTGGAGGGACTTGTCCACCTGGTTGGGGATACGTTCCTGCACCATACGGCGCGGGTTGAGGTACTCGGCGTGGTACGTGGCGTGGCGCAGCGTGGCTGCGTCGCGTACCAGCACGGCGGAGGAACTCACCGGCTGGAAGAAGGACTTGTGGTAGTCGACGGTGACCGAGTCGGCGCGCTCGATGCCGGCCAGGCGGTCCCGGTACTTCAGGGAGGCCAGCAGTCCGCAGCCGTAGGCGGCGTCGACGTGCATCCACACGCCGTACTGGGCGCACAGCTCGGCGATCTCGGGGAGCGGGTCGATGGAGCCGAAGTCGGTGGTGCCGGCGGTGGCGACGACGGCCATGGGGACGAGGCCGTCGGCGGCGCAGCGCTCCAGCTCGCGGGCGAGGGCGACGGTCTGCATGCGCTTGTCGTGGTCGACGGGGACCGCGATCACGGAGTCCTGGCCGAGGCCGAGCAGTTTGGCGGACTTCTTCACGCTGAAGTGGCTGACCTCGGAGGCGAGGATGCGCAGCTTGCCGAGGTCGTCGCTCTTGGCCTCCTCGCGGGCGAGCAGCAGCGCCTGGAGGTTGGACTGGGTGCCTCCGGAGGTGAACACGCCGTCCGCGGCCGGGCCGAGGCCGATGCGCCCGGCGGTCCAGTCGATCAGCTTGCGCTCGATGAGGGTGCCGCCGGCCGACTGGTCCCAGGTGTCCAGGGAGGAGTTGACGGCGGACAGCACGGCCTCGCCGAGCACGGCCGGGATGACGACCGGGCAGTTGAGGTGGGCCAGGTAGCGGGGGTGGTGGAAGTAGATCGCGTCCCGGAGGTAGACGTCCTCCAGTTCGTCGAGGACCGCGGTGGTGTCGTGCAGCGGCCGGTCCAGGTCGATCGCGTCGATGCGCGGCGAGAGGGCGTCGACGGTGACGCCGGTGAACGGACGGTCGGTGGTGGCGAGTTTCGCGGCCACCCGCTCGACTCCTTCGGTCACGGAGCGGCGGTAGCGCTCCGCGGTGGTGTCGTTGAGCAGGTGCGAACGCATGTGGGAGTCCTCCGGTGGGACGGTCCGTGAGGGACGGGACAGGGCCAGGGCCCTGATTTCAACTTAGGTTAGCCTAACCTAATTATGAGGGGGCAAGGGCGTCACGGGTGGGACTGCCGTCACGTCGAGGCAGCCTCAAGCGGGCTTCAAGGCAGGCGGGTTCCGCCGCGCCCCGCGGATGCGGGCACGGCGGCGGGGTCGCGGCGGACCGGGGTCACTCCTGCTCGCGCAGCTGCTCCTCCGTCAGGCCCCGGCGCCAGTACCCGACGAAGGTCACCCGGCGCCGGTCGACGCCGCGCTCGCCGACGAAGTGCCGGCGCACCTGCTTCACGCAGCCGGACTCGCCCGCGATCCACGCGTACGGCCGCTCGGCGCCGGACAGGTCGGCCTCGCGCAGGGCGTCGAGGGCCAGAGGGGAGCCGTCGGCGGGGCGCTCGCGCGCGTCGCGCACCAGCCAGGTCACCTCGGCGTCCGCGGCGGTCACCGGCTCGTGCACGTCACCGGCGTGCGGCACCTCCAGCCAGACCCGGGCGCGGGTGCCGGCCGGCAGCGACTCCAGGATCGCCGAGGCGGCCGGCAGGGCGGTCTCGTCGGCCCAGATCACCACGAGGTCGGTGTCGGCGGGCGGACGGAAGCGGATGGCCCGGTTGTCGGCGACCGCGGGGCCGATCAGCAGCACCTTGTCGCCGGCGGCGGCGCGGGCGGCCCAGCGGGAGGCGGGGCCCGCCTCGACGGCCGCCCCCGGCTCGACACCGTGCAGCACGAAGTCGATGTCGATCTCGGCCGTGTGTCCGTCGGCGTCCCGGCGCAGCGCCCGCAGCGTGTAGGACCGCATCACCGCCCGCACGTCGTCCGGGAGCTCGCGCCAGCCCTGCCACCAGCCGTCGCCCAGCTCGACGGGGACGGCCGGCTCGCTCTGGCCGGGGTGCGGCAGGAACAGCGACAGCGACTGGTCGCGCCCGTCGGAGTGGAAGGCGTGCAGATCGGGCCCGGTGAAGGTGACACGGACCAGGGACGGGCCGAGCCGCCTCGTCCGTACGACCTGGAGGGAGAAGAAACGGAACGCGGCGGCTACGGCGGTGGTCACGGTGCCTCCTGACGATCAGGACGGACGGGGGATCAGCTGACCTTCTTGGCGTTCTCGATGGCCTTGGCGAGGTTCTCGACCATCGGCACACACTTGTCGTACGACAGGATCGGCTCGGGCGAGCGGGAGATGACCTGGCCGGCCTTGACCGCGGGCAGCTTCTTCCAGGTGCCCTCGCCGATGTCGGCGGGCTGGATGGCCGAGGAGCGGTCGTCCATCATGATGATGTCGGCGCCGTACTTGTCGACGTTCTCCCAGCTCAGGCTCTCGTACCAGCCGCCCTCGGCCTTGACCTCCTCCGGCGGCTCGACGAAGTTCACGCCGAGCGCCTTGAAGTACTCCAGGTCGATGGAGAGGTTGGTGCCGGAGACGTAGAACAGGTCCTGGCTGGCGGAGCCGGCCATGACCTTGATGTCCGGCTTGGCCTTGGCGGCGGCGCGCAGCCGGGCGGAGGCGTCCTCGAACCGCTTCTTGGCGTCGGTGATCTTCTTGGAGGTCACGTCGGCGCCCAGCGTCCTGGCCAGCTCCAGCATGCGCTGGAGCGGCTGGGTGAGCTGGCGGTCGTAGACGGAGACGGCGACGCTCGGGGCGCCGACCGCGGCGATCTTGTCCTTCGACTCCTCCGGCACGTACCAGAGGGTGCCCGCGTCGTCGAAGGTGGTGGTGACCAGCAGGTCGGGGGCGAGCGAGGCGTACTTCTCGATGTTGAACTGGCCCCACTCGTTGCCGAGGCTGGTCACCTTGGTGATGTCCAGGTCGCCGGCCTGCACGTCGGGCTTGCCGTCCTTGGTTCGGGTCGGCCCGAAGACGCCCTTCACCTGGACGCCGTAGTCGTGCAGCGCCGCGGCGGCACCGATGAACGCGACGATGTTCGAGGGGACCTTGCCGGCCTTGGCGGTCTGGCCGCGGTCGTCCTTGAAGGACCAGGGGCCGGACTGCGCGGCAGCCGTCTCCTTGCCCGAGCCACCGCTGTTCGCGTCGTCGTCTCCGCAGGCGGCCAGCACGGCACCGAGACCGAGGGCGCCGCCGGCGGCCAGGATTCCACGGCGGGTGAGGTGGGTAGCTCTGGCATTGGACATGGGCGTGACTGCTTTCGAACGGGGCGGAGCATCCGCCGGACAATTCGAAGGTAGGTTAGCCTAACCTCAGATCTTGTCCAGAGGGCGGGGGTCACACCGCGCCGGCCGAACAGGGCGCGCGGCGGCCGCCGCGAGGCCCTCGCGGCAGCCGCCGGGTACGCGCCGAAGGCGGGCGGCCCTCAGCCCGCCAGCCCCAACTCCCGCGCGATCAGCATCCGCTGGACCTCGCTCGTCCCCTCGCCGATCTCCAGGATCTTCGAGTCGCGCCACATGCGGGCGACCGGATACTCGTTCATGAAGCCGTAACCGCCGTGGATCTGGGTGGCGTCGCGGGCGTTGTCCACGGCGACCGTGGAGGAGTGGAGCTTGGCCAGCGCCGCCTGTTTCTTGAAGGGCTCGCCCGCCACCAGCCGGGACGCCGCGTCGCGCCAGGCAAGCCGGGCCGTGTACGCCTTCATCTCCATGTCGGCGATCTTGAACTGGATCGCCTGGTTCGCCCCGATCGGGCGGCCGAAGGCGTGACGTTCCCTCGCGTACCTGACCGACTCGTCCACACAGCCCTGTGCCAGGCCCGTGGCCAGCGCGGCGATGGCGACGCGGCCCTCGTCGAGGATGCGCAGGAACTGGGCGTAGCCGCGGCCCTCTTCGCCCAGCAGGTTCCTCGCCGG
The DNA here is from genome assembly GCF_040680575.1 of Streptomyces sp. NPDC052020. Lineage (NCBI taxonomy): Bacteria > Bacillati > Actinomycetota > Actinomycetes > Kitasatosporales > Streptomycetaceae > Streptomyces > Streptomyces sp. NPDC052020. The sequence goes on along the minus strand of NZ_JBFAWY010000003.1, from coordinate 91,463 downwards.
GACGCGGACGTCGTCGAAGGAGAGCTCGCGGGTGTCGGAGGCGTTCCAGCCGACCTTCGAGTACGGCGGCGCCACCGTGAAGCCCGGCGTGCCGGACGGGACGATGATGGCCGAGATACGGGGCTTGCCGTCCGGTGAGCGGCCGGTGACCGCCGTGACCGTCACCAGGCCCGTGATGTCCGTGCCGGAGTTGGTGATGAAGCACTTGGTGCCGTTGATCACCCACTCGTCCGTCTTCTCGTCCAGCCGTGCCGTGGTCCGCGTCGCGCCCGCGTCCGAGCCGCCGTCCGGCTCGGTCAGCCCGAACGCGCCGAGCATCTCGCCGGCGCACAGCCGCGGCAGCCAGGTGCGCTTCTGCTCCTCGGTGCCGAACAGGTGGAGCGGCATCGCGCCGAGCGAGACGCCCGCCTCCAGGGTGATGGCCACCGAGGAGTCGACCCGGGCCAGTTCCTCCAGCGCGATGCCGAGCGCCAGGTAGTCGCCGCCCATGCCGCCGTACTCCTCCGGGAACGGCAGCCCGAACAGGCCCATGCGGCCCATCTCCCGGACGATCTCGTAGGGGAACTCGTGCCGCTCGTAGTAGTCGCCTATCTTCGGTGCCACGACCTCGTGCGCGAACTCCTCCACCGTGCGGCGGAGTTCTTCCAGTTCGGGGGAGAGCTTGTGGTCCATCGGTTCACTGCTCCTTGTGGGAGGCCGGGGAGGCGGGGGAGGCGGCGGTGGCCGCCAGGGCGCGCACGGTGCGGGACGGGCTGGGCCGGCCCAGCCGCTCGGCCATCCACACGCTCGTGGCGACGAGACGGCCGAGGTCGACCCCGGTGTCGATGCCGAGGCCCCGCAGCATCCACACCAGGTCCTCGGTGGCGAGGTTGCCGGTGGCCGACTTGGCGTACGGGCAGCCGCCCAGGCCGCCCGCCGATGCGTCGACGGTCGTGACGCCGTGCTGGAGCGCGGCGAGGGTGTTGGCCAGCGCCTGGCCGTAGGTGTCGTGGAAGTGCACGCCCAGGGCGCTCACCGGGACGCCGGCATCGCCCAGTGCCGCCAGCAGCGCGGTGACATGGCCCGGGGTGGCCACCCCGATCGTGTCGCCCAGGCTCAGCTCGTCGCAGCCCTGGTCGAGCAGGGCGCGGCAGACCCGGACGACCTGGGGGAGCGGGACCGGGCCCTCCCAGGGGTCGCCGAAGCACATCGAGAGATAGCCGCGGACGTGCACGCCCTCCGCCTTCGCCCGCGCCACCACCGGCTCGAACATGGCGAGCGCCTCGTCCACCGTGCGGTTCAGATTGGCCTTGGCGAAGGACTCCGTGGCGCTGGCGAAGACGGCCACCCGCCGGGCGCCGAGCCCGAGCGCCCGGTCCAGGCCGCGTGCGTTGGGGACGAGGACCGGGAGCGCCACCGGCAGATCGGCCACCAGCGGGTACAGCCGCTCGGCGTCGGCCAGTTGGGGAACCCACTTAGGGTGGACGAAGCTGGTCGCCTCGATCGTGGTCAGCCCCGCGTCCGCGAGGCGGCGGACGAACTCCGCCTTCACCTCGGTGGGCACGGTCGCCTTCTCGTTCTGCAGGCCGTCGCGGGCGCCGACCTCGTGGACGCGCACCCGGGCGGGCAGACCCGCCGCCGGTACGGTCATGGGGAGACCGTCAGTCGTCATGGCCCGCCTCCTCGGGGGCGATGACCGCCAGCACCTGGTCCATGGCGACCGTGGTGCCGGGGGTGACGTCGAGTTCGGTGACCGTGCCGGCGTGCGGGGCGGTGATGACGTGCTCCATCTTCATCGCCTCGACGACCAGCAGGCTCTGTCCGGCGCTCACCTCGTCGCCGACGGCGACCTTCACCACCGTCACCGTGCCCGGCATGGGCGCGGTCAGCGAGTCGGCGCCCGCGTGGGCGGCCCGGCCGAGGGAGGCGGCGACCGGGTCGTGGTCGCGCACCTGCCAGGCGTCGCCGTCGCGGCCCAGCCAGTCGCCGGCCCGGTGGAAGGTGTGGCGGACGCCGTCCAGGACCACCGACACCGCCTCCTCGGTGACGGTGTGGGTGCCGCGCGGGGTGTGGACCACGGGGTCGGCACCGGCCGCGCGCAGGGGGAAGGCGACGGGCTTCGGCTCGCCGCCCAGCCGCCAGCCGCTGGGCACCGAGAACGGGTCCGTCCAGCCGTCCCCGCGCGGGCGCAGCGCGTCCAGGCGGACGGCCGCCGCCGCCTCGTACACCTCCTGCGGCACCCCGGCCGCGACGAGCCCGTCCACCTCCCGTTCGACCAGCCCGGTGTCCAGCTCGCCGGCGACGACCGCCGGGTGGGCCAGCAGCCGCCGCAGGAATCCGGCGTTGGTCTGCACGCCCAGCGTGACCGTCTCCGCCAGCGCCGCCCGCAGCCGGCGCAGGGCCGTCGGGCGATCCGGGCCGTACGCGATCACCTTGGACAGCATCGGGTCGTACAGGCTGCCGACCTCCGTGCCCTCGCTGAGCCCGGAGTCGGTGCGCACCCCGTCGCCCCGCGGCTCGCGCAGCCGGAGCACCGTGCCGCCGGAGGGCAGGAAGCCGCGGGAGGGGTCCTCGGCGCACAGGCGGGCCTCGACGGCGTGCCCGGTGAGCGTGATGCCGTCCTGCCCGAAGGCCAGCGGCTCGCCCGCCGCGACCCGCAGCTGCCACTCCACCAGGTCCAGCCCCGTGACCAGTTCGGTGACCGGGTGCTCCACCTGGAGGCGGGTGTTCATCTCCATGAAGTAGTACGACGAGGGATCGCCGCCCGGCACGATGAACTCCACCGTGCCCGCGCCCCGGTAGCCGCAGGAGCGGGCCGCCTGGACCGCCGCCTCGCCCATCGCGGCCCGGGTCGCCTCGTCCAGGAGCACGCTGGGCGCCTCCTCGATGATCTTCTGGTGCCGCCGCTGGAGGGAGCACTCCCGCTCGCCGAGGTGGACCACGTTGCCGTGGCCGTCGGCCAGCACCTGGATCTCGATGTGCCGGGGCCGGTCGATCCACCGCTCGACCAGCAGGGTGTCGTCGCCGAAGGAGGCGCGGGCCTCGCGGCGGGCCGCGGCGATCTCCTCCTCCAGCCGGTCCAGGTCCCGCACCAGGCGCATGCCCTTGCCGCCGCCGCCCGCGCTCGGCTTCAGCAGGACCGGCGCCCCGAGCTCCCGGGCCGCCTGCGCCAGGTCGGGATCGCGTCCGCCGGGCACCACGGGCACCCCGGCCTCCCGCACCGTCTCCTTGGCGCGGATCTTGTCGCCCATCAGGGAGATCGCCTCGGCCGGAGGCCCGATGAAGACCAGCCCCGCCGCCTCGCAGGCGCGCGCGAAGCCGGCGTTCTCCGCCAGGAAGCCGTAACCGGGGTGGACGGCCTGGGCGCCGGTGCGGGCGGCGGCCTCCAGCAGCCGTTCCACGCACAGATAGCTCTCGGCCGCGGGCGCCGGGCCGATCCGTACGGCGGTGTCGGCCTCCCGGACGTGCCGGGCGCCGGCGTCGGCGTCGGAGAAGACGGCCACGGAGCGCACGCCGAGCGCGCGCAGGGTCCGGACGACCCGGACGGCGATCTCGCCCCGGTTGGCCACGAGCACGGTGTCGAACATCGGATCCAGTCCCCCTGTCACATCCGGAAGACGCCGAACTGGGGTTCACCCAGCGGCGCGTGGGCGCACGCGGTCAGGGCCAGCCCGAGCACCTGCCGGGTCTCCAGCGGGTCGATCACGCCGTCGTCCCACAGGCGCGCGGTGGCGTAGTAGGCGTTGCCCTGGCGGTCGTACTGGGCGCGGATCGGCGCCTTGAACGCCTCTTCCTCCTCGGCGGGCCAGTCCTCCCCGCGGGCCTCGACCTGGTCCCGCTTGACGGTGGCGAGGACGGAGGCGGCCTGCTCGCCGCCCATGACCGAGATCTTGGCGTTCGGCCACATCCACAGGAAGCGGGGGGAGTACGCCCGCCCGCACATGGAGTAGTTGCCCGCCCCGTACGAGCCGCCCACCACGACCGTCAGCTTCGGCACCCGCGTGCACGCCACGGCCGTGACCATCTTGGCGCCGTGCTTGGCGATGCCCCCGGCCTCGTAGTCGCGCCCGACCATGAACCCGGAGATGTTCTGGAGGAACACCAGCGGGATCCCGCGCTGGTCGCACAGCTCGATGAAGTGGGCGCCCTTCTGGGCGGACTCGGCGAACAGGATGCCGTTGTTGGCGACGATCCCCACCGGGTGGCCGTGGATCCGGGCGAAGCCGGTGACCAGGGTCTGCCCGAACTCGGCCTTGAACTCCGCGAACCGCGAGCCGTCGGCCACCCGGGCGATGATCTCGCGGACGTCGTAGGGGGTGCGGGGGTCGACCGGCACGGCGCCGTAGAGCCCGTACGGATCGGCCTTGGGCTCGGCCGTCTCGGTCACCTCCCAGGCCAGCGGCCCGCGCGCGGGGAGAGTGGAGACGATGGTCCGCACGATGCGCAGGGCGTGCGCGTCGTCCTCGGCGAGGTGGTCGGTCACCCCCGACACACGCGCGTGGACCTCGCCGCCGCCGAGCTCCTCGGCGGTGACGACCTCACCGGTGGCGGCCTTCACCAGCGGGGGGCCGCCCAGGAAGATCGTCCCCTGGTTCCGGACGATGACGGCCTCGTCGCTCATCGCGGGCACGTACGCGCCGCCGGCCGTGCAGGACCCCAGCACCGCCGCGATCTGCGGGATGCCCGCGCCCGACATCCGGGCCTGGTTGTAGAAGATCCGCCCGAAGTGGTCCCGGTCGGGGAAGACCTCGTCCTGCATCGGCAGGAAGGCGCCGCCGGAGTCGACCAGGTAGACGCACGGCAGGCGGTTGTCCAGGGCCACCTCCTGGGCGCGCAGATGCTTCTTCACCGTCATCGGGTAGTACGTCCCGCCCTTGACGGTGGCGTCGTTGGCGACGATCACGCACTCGCGGCCCGCGACCCGGCCGATCCCGGCGATGACCCCGGCGGCCGGGGCCTGCCCGTCGTACATCCCGTCGGCCGCCAGCGGCGCCAGCTCCAGGAAGGGCGAGCCCGGGTCCAGGAGCGTGTCCACGCGGTCGCGCGGCAGCAGCTTGCCCCGGGCGGTGTGCCGGGCCCGCGCCTTCTCGCCGCCGCCCAGCCGCGCCGCGGCGAGCTTGGCGCGCAACTCCCCGACGAGGGCGCGGTGCGCCTCCTCGTTGGCACGAAACGCCTCCGACGCGGGATCGGCCGCGCTCGTCAGCTCCGGTGCCTCGTGCATCCTGCGGTCCCCTCACCCAGTGGTCACCAGTTAATGAGCGTTAACGCATCTCCTCAGGTTAACGACCGCTAACCCCGCTGTCTAGAATTGCCTCCATGGCCACCAGAACCGACGCCCCCACCCGCCGCGAGCAGATCCTGAAGGAGGCCGCCCGGCTCTTCGCCGAGCGCGGCTTCCACGGGGTCGGGGTGGACGAGATAGGCGCGGCGGTGGGGATCAGCGGCCCCGGTCTGTACCGGCACTTCGCCGGCAAGGACGCGATGCTCGCCGAGCTGCTGGTCGGCATCAGCGATCAGCTCCTGACGGGTGCGAAGCGGCGCCTGGCGGAGGCCGGGCGGACGGCCCCCGAGGCGGTCCTCGACTCGCTCATCGAGGGGCACATCGACTTCGCGCTCGACGACCGCCCGCTCATCACCCTGCACGACCGCGAGCTGGACCGCCTCCGGGACGCCGACCGCAAGCTGGTGCGGCAGTTGCAGCGGCAGTACGTCGAACTGTGGGTGGCGGTGGTGCGCGAGGTGTACCCGGCCCTGACCGAACCGGCCGCCCGCTCGGCGGTCCACTCGGTCTTCGGCCTGCTGAACTCCACCCCCCACCTCGGCCGCCGCGGCTCCCTCCCCGGCCGGACCGCGACGGCGGAACTGCTGCACCGGATGGCACGGGGGGCGTTCGCGGCGGCGGGGGGCTGAGCCGAGCGCCCCCCGGCGAGCCCGTCGGGGGGCCCTCCGCTCAGTACTCTGGGGCCATGGGCATGGAGTACGCGAAGATGCGCGCGATCGCCGAGGAACTCGGGGCCTACGCCGAGCGGCTGGAAGGGGCCTGGAGCGTCGAGATCGGGCCGTCCGGGCCGATACTGGCCATGATGTGCCCGTCGAAGCGCCACGAGGGCACGATCCGCCGCGTCTGCCAGCAGCTGGACCGGCAGCTCCTCGTCACCCACCCCGGCTACATCTGCGCGAGCGGCCCCGAGATCGAGCACCCCGCGATCGGCCGCATGCGGCTGCCCGACGCGGTCGTCATCCCGGAGGCCGTCCTCGACGAGGAGGGCCTGGCCGTCGACGCGACACAGGTGCTGGCGGTCGTCGAGGTCGTCTCCCCCTCCAACCCCAACAACGACTACATCGAGAAGCTCGCCGACTACCCGGCCATGGGCATCCCCCACTACATGATCGTCGACCCCCGTACCGGCACCATCGAGGTGCACTCCGACCCGTGCAAGGCCGGATACAGCCGCAAGGAGCCGTACATCTTCGGGGACTCGGTGCCGTTCGGCGCGTGGACGGTGGAGACCTGCGCCTTCCGCCGGTACCGCAGGACGGACGCCGGCGTCGGCTGAACGGCCGGGCGGGGGGGGGGGGGCGGGCCCGGATGCCCCTCGGAGTGACGAGCGTTACGGCGGCACCGCTCTGGACGCCTGTCCGTACTCGCCGGTACGGTGAGGTCTGAGCAAGCGCTTAGACAGACGTCCGGAGGTGGCGCGGTGCGCCGTACGGTGTTCAACGAGGATCACGAGGCGTTCCGGGAGACCCTTCGCGCCTTCATCGAGGCCGAGGTCGTACCCGTCTACGACGAGTGGTTCCAGGCCGGCCTGGCGCCGCGCGAGTTCTACTACAAGCTCGCCGAGCTGGGCCTGTTCGGCATCAACGTCCCCGAGGAGTACGGCGGCGCCGGCCTGGACACGCACAAGTTCGAGGCGATCCAGTACGAGGAGACCGCCCGCGCGGGCGTCAGCTTCGGCGGCTCCGGCGTGCACGTCCTGCTCGCCCTGCCCTACATCAAGATGCTCGCCACCGACGAGCAGAAGAAGCGCTACCTGCCGAAGTTCGTCTCCGGCGAGGAGATGTGGGCGATCGCGATGACCGAGCCGGGCACCGGCTCCGACCTCGCGGGCATGAAGTCCACCGCCAGGCTCTCCGAGGACGGCACCCACTACGTCCTCAACGGCGCCAAGACCTTCATCACCGGCGGCGTCCAGGCCGACAAGGTGATCGTCTGCGCCCGCACCGCCCCGCCCACGGCCGAGGACCGCCGCTACGGCATCTCCCTGTTCGCCGTGGACACCACGTCCGAGGGCTACTCCGTCGGCCGCAAGCTCGACAAGCTCGGCCTGCGCACCTCCGACACCGCCGAGCTGGCCTTCGTCGACGTCAAGGTCCCCGTCGAGGACCTGCTGGGCGAGGAGAACAAGGGCTTCTCCTACCTCGGCGCCAACCTGCCCTCCGAGCGCTGGGGCATCGCCTACGGCGCCTACGCGCAGGCCAAGGCCGCCGTCCGGTTCGCCAAGCAGTACGTCCAGGAGCGCACCGTCTTCGGCAAGCCGGTCGCCGCGTTCCAGAACACCAAGTTCGAGCTGGCCGCCTGCCAGGCCGAGGTGGACGCCGCCGAGGCGGTCGCCGACCGTGCCCTGGAGGCGCTCGACGCCGGTGAGCTGACCCCCGCCGAGGCCGCCAGCGCCAAGCTGTTCTGCACCGAGGTCGCCCACCGCGTCATCGACCGCTGCCTCCAGCTGCACGGCGGCTACGGCTACATGAACGAGTACCCGATCGCCCGCCTGTACGCCGACAACCGCGTCAACCGCATCTACGGCGGCACCAGCGAGGTCATGAAGATGATCATCGCCAAGGACATGGGCCTGTAAGACGCGGGACATGAGCGAGGCACTGCGGTCCCTGCTCGATCTGCTCGACCTGGAGCGGATCGAGCGGGACATCTTCCGCGGCCGGTCCCGGTCCGCCGTCGTCCCGCGCGTCTTCGGCGGGCAGGTCGCGGCCCAGGCCCTGGTCGCCGCGGGCCGCACGGTCCCCGCGGACCGGCACGCCCACTCCCTGCACGCGTACTTCCTGCGCCCCGGCGACCCCGGCGCGCCGATCGTCTACCACGTCGACCGGCTGCACGACGGCCGCTCCTTCACCACCCGCCGGGTGGTCGCCGTGCAGCACGGCAAGCCGGTCTTCGGCCTGTCGGCGTCCTTCCAGACGCAGGAGGAGGGCCTGGACCACCAGGCCCCGATGCCGCCCGCGCCGGACCCGGCCACGCTGCCCACCGGCGAGGAACGGCTGCGCGGCTACGCGCACCTGCCCCCGCGGATCGTGGAGCGGTTCGTCGAGGCCCGGGCCGCGGTGGACCTGCGCTACGTCGACGACCCCCCGTTCGGCCGGTTCGGCGAGCCGCGCGAGCCGCGCTCGCAGGTGTGGTTCCGCACCGACGGCAAGCTGGAGGGCGCCGTCGACGAGCCGCTGCTCCACGTCGCCCTCGCCACCTACGTCTCCGACATGACCCTGCTGGACTCGGTGCTGCTCGCGCACGGCCGGGGCGGCTGGGCCGTCGGCGACGTCGTCGGGGCCTCGCTGGACCACGCCATGTGGTTCCACCGGCCCTTCCGCGCCGACGAGTGGCTGCTGTACGATCAGCAGTCGCCCTCGGCGTCCGGCGGACGCGGCCTCGGCCAGGCGCGGATCTACACCCAGGACGGACGGCTGGCCATCACGGTGATCCAGGAAGGCGTGGTGCGCGTCCCGCGGGAACACTGAGGGACATGGCACGAGCGGGAACAGCGAAAGCGGTACACGAGGCACCCGGGCAGGCCGGCGGCGAGAGCGCCTTCACGGTGGTCGTCGCCGCCCTGGCCAATCTGGGCATCGCGCTGGCCAAGGCGGTCGCCGGAGTGATCAGCGGGTCCAGCGCGATGCTGTCGGAGGCCGCGCACTCGGTCGCCGACACCGTCACCGAGGTGCTGCTGCTGGCCTCCCTCAAACGCAGCGAGAAACCCGCCGACGAGGACCACCCCCTGGGCCACGGCCCCGAGCGCTACATCTGGGCGCTGCTCGCCGCCGTCGCCACCTTCGTCGGCGGCGCCGTCTTCTCCCTCTACGACGGCATCCACACCCTGGTCGAGGGCGAGCAGCTCGGCGACCCGCTGGTGTCGTACGTCGTCCTCGCCGTCGCCTTCCTGTTGGAGGGCTACTCGCTGCGGACCGGGCTGCGGCAGGCGCGCGGGGAGGCGCACCGCTTCAAGGTTCCCTTCGGGCGCTATCTGCGCCGCACCCCCGACACCGCCGTGAAGGCCGTCGTCCTGGAGGACTCGGCCGCGCTGGCCGGGCTGGTGCTCGCCGCGGGCGGCCTGCTCGGCGGGCAGCTCACCGGATCCGGCGTCTGGGACGGCGCCGCCTCGCTGTGCATCGGCGCGCTGCTGCTGTACGTGGCCTGGGTGCTCGGGCGCTCCAACGCCGAGTTCCTCATCGGGCGCCCGCTGCCCCGGGGCGTGCGGGAGCGGATCCGGGCGGAGCTGCTGGCGGTGGAGCACATCGAGGCCGTCGTGGAACTGACGACCCTGGTGCAGGGGCCGCGCGAGGCGCTGGTCGCCGCCAAGGTCGACTTCCGGGACGTGTCGACGGCGGCCCAGATCGAGTGGGCCTGCGAACAGGCCGAGCAGCGGCTGCGGGAGACGGTCCCGGCGGTGCGCCGGGTCTACCTGGACCCGACGCCGGGGTTCGCGCAGCGGCGGGCGGAGGGGCTCGGGCCCCGGCCGTGACGGGCGGCCGGCGGCACCGGAGCCGCCGCCCGCCTCCGGGCCGGGCCCGTCAGCTCAGCCCCGCCTCCGCCAGCAGGTACGCCGTCATCGGGTCGTAGTACCGGGGGCTGACCACATGGTCGTCGAGCGGCACCGTCACCTGGAGGGTCCCTTCGGCCTCGGCGAGGAAGAGGGCCGGGTCGTTGCAGTCGGCGTAGCCGACGGAGTCCACCCCGTGCTGCCCGGCGTACCCGGCCCAGCCGTGGTCGGCGACGACGAGGTCCGGCAGCGGGCGGCCCTCGCGCTCCAGGCCCGTCAGGATCGCCTTCATCGGCTCCCCGGAGTGGGTGTGCCACAGCGTGGCCCCGTGTTCCAGCACCGCCACGTCCGCGAACTGCATGACGTACCCCTCGTCCGTCACCAGCCCCTCGGGGATGACGACGATCTCGCAGCCGGCGGCGCGCAGCGCGGCGGCCGTGGCGCGGTGCACGTCGAGCAGCCCGCCGGGGTGGCCGGTCGCGAACAGCACGCGCTCCCCGCTGTCGGCGGCCTTGCGCAGCCGTCCGGCCATGCGCTCCAGCGCGGCGACGGTCAGCTCGGGGTCGATGGTGTCCTGTCCGTACCGGTGGTCGGGGTCGTCGCTGACGCCGACCCGCTCGGACATCACCGCGAGGACGTCCTGTTCGTCCGTCCAGCGGTCGCCGAGCTCCAGCCCGAGCCAGAAGTTCCGGTCGCCGTTGGCCAGCTTCCGGTAGTGGGAGAGGTTGTTCTCGCGGGGGGTGGCGACCTCACCCGCGATGCGGGTCTTCACGAGGTGGTCGACGAGTTCGGCGCGGCTGGGCGTCCCGGGTATCGGCATGGCTCCCATTGTGGGGCAGGGGCCGCCGCCGGTCTGCGGGTGTATCGCCCGCTGGGACGCGCCTCACGTCCCCCCGGACCACTCCCGCCGCAGCGCGAACCACAGCTCCATCCGTACGTCCGGGTCGTCCAGGTCGGCGCCGAGCAGCGCCGCGCAGCGGGCGACGCGCTGCCGGACCGTGTTGCGGTGCACGGACAGGGCGACCGCCGTGCGGTCCCAGCTGCCGTGCAGGGACAGCCAGGTGCGCAGGGTCTCGGTCAGGGCGGGGTTCGCCCCGAGGGGGCCGAGCAGGGTACGGGCGTGCGCCTCGGCCTCGTCGGCGGGGACCAGGTCGGTGAAGGCGCGCCGGGTGCCGTGGCGGACCAGCGGCACGCGGGTGGCGCGGGCGCGGGCCAGCGCGCGGGCCGCCTGGGCGTCGGCGGCCGGCCAGCCGGGAGCGCCGGCCGGGGCGCTGACGCCCAGGGTCCAGCCGGACTGCGCCGCCGGTTCCCGGTCGGCCGGCACGAGCACCCGTACGACGTCCCGGTCCGGGTCGACCAGGGGCGAGCCGAGCGCGGCGCCCAGCGCCGAGGCGGCCACCGGGTCGGGGGCGCCCCGGTCGGGCGCCGCGTGCACCACGTACCACCGGTCCTCGCCGAGCAGCGGCGCGACCTCCTGCGGCGCGGCGCCCAGCAGCAGCCGGACCAGCGCCGCGGAGCGGGCCGCGCCGGTACCGCTCTGGTGCTCGCCGGTGAGCAGGGAGAGCAGCACGGCGGCGACCGAGGCGATGGTGTGGTCGCCCGGCTCCCGGTGCGGGGCGGCGGCGCCGAGCACGAAGCCCTGCCCGGTGCCGAGGGCGTAGGCGGACAGATGGGTGCCGGGGACGGCGTCGCTGGCGGTGGTCGAGGAGCCGCGGGTGACGACCCGGGCGAGCCCGGCCAGCGCCTGGCGGGCCCCGGCGTCCGGCTCGCGGCCCGCCGCCGCGATCTCGGTGCCCTCCGGTCCGTACAGCGCGGCCCAGCCGCCGAGGCGGGCGGCGAGCCGGCGCAGCACCGACGGCACCGGGTCGGGGCGGGAGGCCGCGGCGGCCAGGCTCTGCTGGGCCTCCGAGACCCGGCGCAGTTCGGCCAGCCGCGCCTGCGCCATCAGCTGCCACACCGCGCGGGCCACCGCCGAGAACGTCGTCCGCGGCGGCACCTCCAGCAGCGGCAGCGCGTACGCCTCGCAGGCCGCGGCCAGCGCGCGCGGCACGGTGTCGTGCACGGGCGCCACGCCGAAGCCGAGCGCCGCGCCGCCCGCCGCCACGATCCGGGAGACGTAACCGTCGAAGTACGCCTCCAGGCTCCCGGCCGCGCCCGGGCGGGAGTCCGCCGCCCCGGGAATGTGGACGCCCGCGGTCAGCAGCAGCTCGCCGCCGAGCAGGTACGGGTACGGGTCGGACATCTCCGAGGTCTGCGCCCAGCGGATGGTCACCTCGGGCCCCGCGGGCCCGGCGAGCTGGCGCAGGGCGAGGTCCTCGCGGGACAGCAGGGCCGCGAGGGGCACCAGGGGGGTGGGCGGAACCGCCGGCTCCGGCATCGTGGACGCCGTGGGTGTCATGGACGTTTCCTCCATTCCCCGTCCTGTGAATGGAGGAAACGTACACTTCGCAGTTGCTTTTCGGCCACCTAGGGTCAATCCAGACCGGAAGCCGCGGGTACGGGCGGATGTCCCCGCGACGCGCCACCGGACGACTCCCATCAGCACGACACGCCACCGAGAGTGCGCGAAGGAGGGCCCCACATGGCCGTCGACTACATCGTGATCGTCGTCTATCTGGCCGGCATGCTGGCCATGGGCTGGTGGGGCATGCGCCGCGCCAAGTCCAAGAGCGAGTTCCTGGTCGCCGGACGGCGCCTGGGGCCCGCCATGTACTCCGGCACCATGGCGGCGATCGTCCTCGGCGGCGCGTCCACCATCGGCGGCGTGGGCCTCGGCTACCAGTACGGCCTGTCCGGTGCCTGGATGGTCGTCACCATCGGCCTCGGCATCCTCGCCCTGTCCGTCTTCTTCTCCGCGCGCATCGCCCGGCTGAAGGTCTACACGGTCTCCGAGATGCTGGACCTGAGATACGGCGGCAGGGCCGGCGTCATCTCGGGTGTCGTGATGTGGGCGTACACGCTGATGCTGGCCGTCACCTCGACCATCGCCTACGCCACGATCTTCGACGTCCTGTTCGACGTCAACCGCACCCTCGCGATCGTCCTCGGCGGCTCCATCGTCGTCGCCTACTCCACGCTCGGCGGCATGTGGTCCATCACCCTCACCGACATGGTGCAGTTCGTGGTGAAGACCATCGGCGTGCTGCTCCTGCTGCTGCCCATCGCCGTCGTCAAGGCCGGCGGCTTCGGCGAGATGCGGGCCCAGCTGCCCACCTCCTACTTCGACCCGCTGGGCGTCGGCGGCGAGACGATCTTCACCTATGTGCTGATCTACACCTTCGGCATGCTCATCGGGCAGGACATCTGGCAGCGCGTCTTCACCGCGCGCAACGACAAGACCGCCAAGTGGGGCGGCACCGTCGCCGGCACCTACTGCCTCGCCTACGCCGTCGCCGGCGCGATCATCGGCACGGCCGCCAAGGTGATCTACCCCAAGCTGGGCAGCCCCGACGACGCCTTCGCCACCATCGTCAAGGACGAACTCCCCATCGGCGTGCGCGGACTGGTCCTGGCCGCCGCCCTGGCCGCCGTCATGTCGACCTCCTCCGGCGCCCTCATCGCCTGCGCCACCGTCGCCAACAACGACATCTGGTCCCGGCTGCGGGGCGCGGTGAAGCCGTCGGCGCAAGGGGAGGCGCACGACGAGGTCAAGGGCAACCGCGCCTTCATCCTCATCATGGGCGTGGCGGTGATCTGCGCCGCCATCGTGCTCAACGACGTCGTCGAGGCCCTCACCGTCGCCTACAACCTGCTCGTCGGCGGCCTTCTCGTCCCGATCCTCGGCGGCCTGCTGTGGAAGCGCGGCACCGCGCAGGGCGCGCTCGCCGCCGTCGCGGTCGGCGGCCTCGCCGTCATCGGCCTGATGGCCGGCTACGGCATCCTCGCCAACGAGCCCGTCTACTACGGCCTGCTGGCCTCCCTCGCCGCCTACGTCGCCGTCTCCCTGGCGACGAGGCCCACCGACGAGACCGTCCTCGCCGCCTGGCGCGAACGGCTCGCCGGGCGGGCTCCCGACACCGCGCCCGAACCGGCCCCGGCCCACCAGTAGAGTCGGGTCATAACAAGTAGTACATACGCGACGAAGCGTACGAAGGAAGGCAGTTCATGAGCAGCAACGAGACGCCCCGCGGCCCCGTCGACTCCTCGCGCGTCCCGCGGTACGCCGGCCCCGCGACCTTCGCCCGGCTGCCCCGCCTGGACGAGGTCGGCACCGCCGACGTCGCCGTGGTAGGCGTGCCGTTCGACTCGGGCGTCTCCTACCGGCCCGGCGCCCGCTTCGGCGGCAACGCCATCCGCGAGGCGTCCCGCCTGCTGCGCCCCTACAACCCGGCGCAGGACGCCTCCCCGTTCGCCCTCGCGCAGGTCGCGGACGGCGGCGACATAGCCGTCAACCCCTTCAACATCAACGAGGCCGTCGAGACGATCGAGGCCGCCGCCGACGACCTGCTCGGCACCGGCGCCCGCCTGATGACCCTGGGCGGCGACCACACCATCGCCCTGCCGCTGCTGCGCTCGGTGGCCAAGAAGCACGGCCCGGTCGCCCTGCTCCACTTCGACGCCCACCTGGACACCTGGGACACCTACTTCGGCGCCGAGTACACGCACGGCACGCCGTTCCGCCGCGCGGTGGAGGAGGGCATCCTCGACACCGAGGCGCTCTCCCACGTCGGCACCCGCGGCCCCCTGTACGGCAAGCAGGACCTCACCGACGACGAGAAGATGGGCTTCGGCATCGTCACCTCCGCGGACGTCTACCGCCGCGGCGCCGACGAGGTCGCCGACCAGCTCCGCCAGCGCATCGGCGACCGCCCGCTGTACATCTCCATCGACATCGACTGCCTGGACCCGGCGCACGCGCCCGGCACCGGCACCCCGGAGGCGGGCGGCATGACCTCCCGCGAGCTGCTGGAGATCCTGCGCGGCCTGGCATCCTGCAACCTGGTGTCGGCGGACGTCGTCGAGGTGGCCCCCGCGTACGACCACGCGGAGATCACGTCGGTGGCGGCCTCCCACACCGCGTACGAACTGACCACCATCATGTCCCGCCAGATCGCGGCGGCCCGTGAGGAGAACGAGGGCAAGTGACCCACGACCACGACCTGGTGCTGCGTCCCACGCCCGCCCAGACGGAGGCCGCGCTGAATCCTCCTCCCGGCCGCAACGGCGGAGACCTGGTCGTGGAGACCCTGGCCGGGCTCGGCGCGACGACCGTCTTCGGCCTGCCCGGCCAGCACGCCCTCGGCATGTTCGACGCCCTGCGCCGCTCGGATCTGCGCTATGTGGGCCTGCGCGTGGAGAACAACGCGGGCTTCGCCGCCGACGCCTACGGCCGGATCACCGGCGAGGCGGCCCCGCTGCTGCTGTCCACGGGCCCCGGCGCGCTGACGTCCCTGGCCGCGCTCCAGGAGGCGGCGGCGGCCTCCGCCCCCGTACTGGCGATCGGCAGCCAGGTCCCGACGGCCGGCCTCGGCGGAGGCCGCCACGGCTATCTGCACGAACTCCCCGACCAGGCGGCCTCCTTCCGCGGCGTGGTGAAGTCCGTCCACCCGGTCCGCGCCCAGTCCCAGATCCCCTCCGCGATCGCCGCGGCCTGGAAGTCGGCGCTGACCGCCCCGCACGGCCCGGTGTGGGTGGAGATCCCGCAGGACGTCCTGCTGGCGCCCGCCTCGCTGCCGGTGGTGACCGGCGTCGACGCGACCCCCGAGGAGCTGGTCCCGCGCCCGGAGCTGACGGCGGTGGCCGCCGACCTCCTCTCCCGGGCCGCTCGCCCGGCGATCATCGCCGGCGGGGGAGTGGTCCGCGCGGACGCCTCCGGCAAGCTGCGGCTGCTGGCGGAGCGGCTGTCGGCCCCCGTGGTGACCACCTTCGGCGGCAAGGGCGCCTTCCCCTGGGAGCACCCGCTCTCCCTCCAGTCCTGGCTGGAGGACCGCCACACCACCGACTTCCTGGAGGACGCGGACGTCCTGCTGGTCGTCGGCTCGGGCCTGGGCGAACTCTCCTCCAACTACCACACCTTCCAGCCGCGCGGCCGGGTCGTCCAGATCGAGGCGGACCTCGGCAAACTGGAGTCCAACCACCCGGCCCTCGGCATCCACGCCGACGCCCGCCTGGCGCTCCAGGCCCTGCTGGAGACGGTCGAGGAGCGCGAGGACCCCACGGCGCCCGAGCGGGTCCGCGACCTGCTGGCCCGGGTCCGCGCCCGCCTCGCCGCCCAGGACCTGGGGCTGGAGCAGCGGGTGCTCGCCTCGGTCCGCAAGGCCCTGCCCGCGGACGCGCCCTCCTTCTGGGACATGACGATCCTCGCCTACTGGGCCTGGTCGGCGTTCGACGCCAAGTCCCCCAACACCATGCACTCGGCGCAGGGCGCCGGCGGCCTGGGTTACGGCTTCCCGGCCGCCCTCGGCGCGGCGGCGGCGGACCCGACCCGCCCGGTCCTGGCGGTGTCGGGGGACGGCGGGGCCCTGTACTCCGTAGCGGAGCTGGCGACCGCCCGCCAGTACGGCCTGAACGTCACCTGGCTCATCGTCGACGACGGCGGCTACGGCATCCTGCGCGAGTACATGACGGACGCCTTCGGCCAGGCCACGGCGACGGAACTGACCCGCCCGGACTTCGTGGCCCTGGCGGAGTCCTTCGGGGTGCCGGGCGTGCGCACGTCCCCCGAGACCCTGGAGGCCGACCTGGCGAAGGCGCTGGCCGCGCCGGGGCCGTCGGTGGTCGTCCTCCCGGCGGTGCTGCGGATGTTCGCGCCGACGCACCTCGGCTGAGGCGGCGCGCCACGGGGGTGCCGTGCCGGTGCCCCCGCCGCGGTGGGCGGGGGCACCGGCGGGCGCGAGACCACGGCCGTGCGCGTTCCCGGCCGTGACTCGTCGTCGCTCGGGACGGGCGTCCCCGGGGTCCGGGCGGGCGCCCTCCGCCCCTGCCGCGGTACTAGATCTCGACGCAGCGGTGGGTGCCGTACCGGATGAGGCGCCCCTCGCTGCCGTCGTAGACCTCCGGCCGCCAGCACACCTGATAGCCCTCGCGCATGTCGTAGCGGCACTCGTGCCAGGTGTTCGCCCCGTTGCTGTTGGTGCAGTGCGGAGTGTCGCGCTCGTAGTTGACCCACCAGTTCGCCCTGGCCGAGGCGCCGTCCGTGGCGGTGTCGGCCACGTGGAAGTCGTCTCCCGACGTCTCGAAGCAGACGGTGGCACCGGTGATCGCCAGACAGGGGGAGCCCACCGGAGGCTCCGCCTGCGCCGCCCCCGCGCCGAGGAGCAGAGAGCCGAAGGCCAGTGCCGTGGCGGCAAGCAGCGTTCCCACCCTCCGCTTTCCCGACCTGCCCGTGGCGCGCCGGCCGCTGCCCGGCGAACTCACGGTGTGCTTCTCTTTCATGATCCCTCCCCGTTGTGCGGTTCAGACGGCGTTTCCCGTACCGGCTCCGACCCCCTGCCGGAGCCCCTGGCGCGATCGAGGGCTTCACCGTGACGAAGGCTTGTGCCGCGCCTGGACGGTGAGTTGACGCGGCCGGGCAGGCCCCCGACGTGCCCACGACCAATCCCGTTCGCGTCTGAGCGCGTGAGAGATCCACGCGCTCAGCCTCTTGGCGGACCCGTAAAACATGACAAGTACCGGAATGACGGACGCGTCGATCGTTTCCAGGATTCTTGCCGGTTAGAGCAGGGCGAACAACGTGCAAACCGGTCACACTTTGTCCGTATCAAGCTCGGTGGACTGTTCGGTGGCCGAGGTCACCGCCGCGGGTGAGTGCGCCCTGAGCCGTCCCCTGCCGCCGGCCGAGTTCCGCCGCTCCGCCCCGTACAACTCGGCGCCCCAGTGGCGAGTCGAACAAGCGAGCGCGCGAGGGGCGTGCTCGCCACCGAGGGGATGGGGAACCTCCATGACTCGCCGTACGTCCCACCGCGCCCTGGCGACGGGCGCCGGGCTCGCCGCCGGACTGCTCATACCCGTCCTGGCCGCGGGCACCGCCACCGCCGCCGCGCCGGCCGTCACCTGCACGTCCGCCAAGGCGGGCCTGGCCGCCAAGCTGAAGAAGGACATCACCGCGGCCCTCTCCGGCCGCAAGGGAACCGTCGCGGTCGGCCTCCGCGACCGCACCACGAAGACCACCTGCACGCTCAGAGCCGGCACCGCGTACGACTCCGCCAGCGTCGTCAAGGTCACCGTCCTCGCCACGCTGCTCTGGGACGCGAAGAAGCACGGCCGCTATCTCACCGACCGCGAGAACTCCCTCGCCAAGGCCATGATCACGAAGTCGGACAACGCGGCCACCTCCACCCTGTGGAGGCAGCTCGGCATGACGAAGATCCGGGGCTTCCTCACCGCCGCGAAGATGACGCAGACCAAGCCCGGCGCCAACGGCTACTGGGGGCTGACGCAGATCACCGCCGCCGACGAGCAGAAGCTCCTCGCCCTCCTCACCGCGAAGAACACCGTCCTCAGCGACAACTCCCGCGCCTACACCCTGAAGCTGATGGGCCAGGTCGTCGCCTCGCAGCGGTGGGGAACGCCGTACGGGGCGCCCGCGGGGACCGCCGTGCACGTCAAGAACGGCTGGCTCCAGCGCTCCACGCACGGCTGGCGCGTGCACAGCGTCGGCGCCTTCAAGGGCGGCGGCCACGACTACACGCTGACGGTGCTCACCCACGGCAACGGCACCATGAACTACGGCATCACCACGATCCAGGCCGTCGCGAAGGCCGTCCACCGGGATCTGGCGGCGAGCTGATCCTTCACGGCGCGGACCACCGGGCGTCACCGGCCGGCCCTACGGTGACGCCCATGCGCCCGAGAACCGTACGCACCGCACTCGCCACCGCGACGGCCGCCCTGGCGGCGGCCGGCTGCCTCACCGCCGCCGCCCCGGCCCCGGCCGCCCCCAAGACCCCCCGCCCGGCGCACGCCTGTTCGCCGTCGGTCTCCCTCACCGGCTTCTCCGACGTCCTCGACAAGACGACGTACGAGGGCACCTTCGTCGGCAACCTCTCCGCCCTCGCCCCGGGCCGCCACGGCACCCTCGCCGCCCTCTCCGACCGCTCGGCCCTGTTCCGCCTGGACGCGCGGACCCTGCGTCCGGTGGGCGTCCTGCCGCTCGCCGACGAGAGCGGCGCCGCCCTCGACGCCGAGGGCCTGGTGGCCGACGGCGGCGGCACGTACCTGGTCTCCTCCGAGACCGAGCCCTCCGTGCGCCGGTATTCCGGTGCCGGGCGGATCCTCGACCGGCTGCCGGTGCCGGACGCCCTGCGCGTCGCCCCGGCCGGGCGTGCCCAGCGCAACGGGACCTTCGAGGGGCTGACCCTGCTGCCCGGCGGCCGGACGCTGGTCGCGTCGATGGAGTACGCGCTGGCCGGTGACGGCGCCGGTCTGGTCCGTATGCAGACCTGGCAGCGAACCCCCGGCGGGAGGTTCCGGCTCGCGGCGCAGTACGCCTACCGCGCCGACCCCGGCCTCGGCGTCCCGGAGATCACCGCCACCCCCGACGGCCGGCTCCTCGTCCTGGAGCGCGGCTTCACCGCCGGCGCCGGCAACACCGTCCGCCTCTACCTCGCCGACCTCCGGTACGCCACGGACACGGCCCGGATCGACCACCTGACCGGTCAGGACGGCCTACGGACGGTCCGCAAGACGCTCCTCGCCGACCTCGCCGCCTGCCCCTCCCTCGGCGCCACCGCCAAGCAGCCCCAGCCCAACCCGCTGCTCGACAACATCGAGGGCATGGCCGTCACCGGCCGGACCCAGGGCCGCCTCGACGTGGCGCTGGTCAGCGACGACAACCAGGGCGACACGCAGACGACCCGGTTCTACCGCCTCCGGGTGCGGGTCTGAGCCCGATTGTTGCGGAGGGATGAAATCCCCTTCCGCCCGCGTTGGTGCCTTCCGGCAGAACAGGACGAACGGAGGGCACCCGCGTGACAACGCAGCAGGGCTGGGCGCGACGGCTGGCGGAGTACGCCTGGCGCCACCCGAGGGACGTCGTCCTCGCCCTCGGCTCCTCCCTGGCGGGCATGGCCGTCATGGCGCTGGTCCCGCTGATCACCAAGGTGATCATCGACGACGTGATCGGCGACCACTCCAGGTCCATGGCCACCTGGGCCGGGCTCCTCGTCGTCGCCGCGCTCGCCGTCTACGTCCTCACCTACATCCGCCGCTACTACGGCGGCCGGCTCGCCCTCGACGTCCAGCACGACCTGCGGACCGAGATGTACGCGACCATCATGCGGCTGGACGGGCGGCGCCAGGACGAGCTGTCCACCGGCCAGGTCGTGGGACGGGCCACCAGCGACCTCCAGCTCATCCAGAGCCTGCTGTTCATGCTCCCCATGACCATCGGGAACGTCCTGCTGTTCCTGATCTCCCTGGGGATCATGGCGTGGCTGTCGCCGCCGCTCACCCTGGTCGCCCTCGCGGTGGCGCCCGCGCTGTGGTGGATCGCCAAGCGCAGCCGCACCCGGCTCCACCCCGCCACCTGGTACGCCCAGGCGCAGGCCGCCGCCGTGGCCGGCGTGGTCGACGGCGCCGTCGGCGGCGTACGGGTGGTGAAGGGCTTCGGGCAGGAGGAGCAGGAGACCGGGAAGCTGCGGGAGGCCGGGCGGCGGCTGTTCGCCGGGCGGCTGCGGACCATCCGGCTCAATGCCCGCTACACCCCCGCCCTCCAGGCCGTACCCGCCCTCGGGCAGGTCGCCATGCTGGCGCTCGGCGGCTGGCTCGCGGTGCGCGGGCACATCACGCTCGGCACGTTCGTCGCCTTCTCCACCTACCTCGCCCAGCTCGTCGGCCCGGTCCGCATGCTCGCCATGGTCCTCACCGTCGGCCAGCAGGCCCGCGCGGGCACCGAACGCGTCCTGGAGCTGATCGACACCGAGCCGGCGATGCGGGACGGCACGAAGGAGCTGCCCGCGGACGCTCCGGCCACCGTCGAGTTCGACGACGTGTCGTTCGGCTACGACACCGCCTCCGGGACGGCCGGCCCCGTCCTCGACGGGCTCTCCTTCGAGATCCGCCCCGGCGAGACCCTCGCCGTCGTCGGCGCCTCCGGCTCCGGCAAGTCCACCGTCTCCCTGCTGCTGCCGCGCTTCTACGACGCCACGCGCGGCGCCGTCCTCGTCGGCGGCCACGACGTGCGCGAACTGACCCTGGACTCGCTGCGGGCCGCCATCGGGCTGGTGCCCGAGGACTCGTTCCTCTTCTCCGACACCGTCCGCGACAACATCGCCTACGGCCGTCCCGGCGCCACCGACGAGCAGATCCGGGCCGCCGCGCGGGCCGCGCAGGCCGACCGGTTCATCGCCGAGCTGCCCGACGGCTACGACACCACCGTCGGCGAGCACGGCCTGACCCTCTCCGGTGGCCAGCGCCAGCGCATCGCCCTGGCCCGCGCGATCCTCGCCGACCCCCGGCTGCTGGTCCTGGACGACGCCACCTCCGCCGTCGACGCCCGCGTCGAGCACGAGATCCACGAGGCGCTGAAGGAGGTCATGCGGGGCCGGACGACCCTGCTGATCGCCCATCGCCGCTCCACCCTGAACCTCGCCGACCGCATCGCCGTCCTCGACGCCGGCCGCCTCGCCGACATCGGCACCCACGAGGAGCTCCAGGAGCGCTGCGCCCTGTACCGGCGCCTGCTCACCGACCCCGACGAGCTGGGCGGCGTCTCGCCGGGGCACGCCCAGCCCGCCGCACCGCACGAGGACACCTCGGTGAGGGAGGAGCTGGACGCCGAGTACGACGCCGAGCGCGGCATCACACCCCGGCTCTGGGCGGGGGAGCGGGAGCCCCGCGACGCGGCCCGCGCGGGCAGCCCGGCCACCCCCGAGCTGCTCGCCCAGGTGGAGGCGCTGCCGCCGGCCACCGACACCCCGGACGTCGACGAGGCGCGCGCCGTGCGCCCGGAGGAGTCGTACGGCCTGCGCCGCCTGCTGCGCGGCTTCGGGCTGCCGCTGCTGGTGAGCCTGGGCCTGGTCGCCGTCGACGCGGGGATGGGCCTGCTGCTGCCCGTGCTGATCCGGCACGGCATCGACGACGGCGTCACCCGGCTCGCGCTCGGCGCGGTCTGGGCGGCGTCGCTGCTGGCGCTGGTCTCCGTGCTCGCCCAGTGGGCGGCGCAGAGCGGGGAGATCCGGATGACCGGACGGACCGGCGAGCGGATCCTGTACGCGCTGCGGCTGAAGATCTTCGCGCAGCTCCAGCGGCTCGGGCTCGACTACTACGAGCGGGAGCTGACCGGGCGGATCATGACGCGGATGACCACGGACGTCGACGCGTTGTCGACCTTCCTCCAGACCGGGCTGGTCACCGCGTTCGTGTCGGTCGTCACCTTCTTCGGCATCATGGTCGCCCTGCTCGTCCTCGACGTGCAGCTCGCCCTGGTCGTCTTCGCGACGCTGCCGCCGCTGATCCTCGCCACCTACTTCTTCCGCCGGGCGAGCGTGAAGGCGTACGAGCTCGCGCGGGAACGCGTGTCCACCGTCAACGCCGACCTCCAGGAGTCGGTGTCGGGCCTGCGGATCGTGCAGGCGTTCCGCCGCGAGCGGGACGGCGGGCGGCGGTTCGCCGAGCGCAGCGACAGCTACCGCCGGGCCCGGATCCGGGGCCAGTGGCTGATCTCCGTGTACTTCCCCTTCGTGCAGTTCCTGTCGTCGGCCGCGGCCGCCGCCGTGCTGGTCGTGGGCGGCGCCCGGGTCGACGACGGCACGCTCACGACGGGCGCGCTGGTGGCGTACCTGCTCTACATCGACCTGTTCTTCGCGCCCGTGCAGCAGCTCTCCCAGGTCTTCGACGGCTACCAGCAGGCGTCCGTCTCCCTGGGCCGCATCCAGGAACTGCTGCGGGAGCCCACCTCCACCCGGGCGGCCGAGCGGGCCCGGCCGGTTGGCTCCCTGCGGGGCGAGATCGCCTTCGAGGGCGTGCGCTTCCGCTACGGCGGCGAGGACGAGGCGCTCGGCGGCATCGACCTGCGCGTCCCGGCCGGGCAGACGGTCGCGTTCGTCGGCGAGACCGGCGCCGGCAAGTCGACCCTGGTGAAGCTGGTGGCCCGCTTCTACGACCCCACCGAGGGCCGGGTCACCGTCGACGGCACCGATCTGCGCGAGCTCGACCTGACCTCCTACCGGCACCGCCTGGGCGTCGTCCCGCAGGAGGCGTACCTCTTCCCGGGCACCGTGCGCGACGCCATCGCCTACGGCCGCCCCGACGCCACCGACGCCGAGGTGGAGGCCGCCGCCCGCGCGGTCGGCGCCCACGAGATGATCGCCACGCTGGAGGGCGGCTACCTCCACGAGGTCGCCGAACGCGGCCGGAACCTCTCCGCCGGGCAGCGCCAGCTGATCGCGCTGGCCCGCGCCGAACTGGTCGACCCCGACGTCCTGCTCCTCGACGAGGCGACCGCCGCGCTGGACCTGGCCACCGAGGCCCAGGTCAACCAGGCCACCGACCGCCTCGCGGGGCGCCGTACGACCCTGGTGGTCGCCCACCGCCTGACCACCGCCGCCCGCGCGGACCGGGTCGTCGTCATGGACCACGGGCGCGTCGTGGAGGACGGCACCCACGAGGAACTCCTGGCGCGCGGCGGGCGGTACGCGCAGCTGTGGCGCACCTTCATCGGGGCGGGCGAGCCGGAGGAGCCGGTCGGCGCGAAACGGTGACGTGTGGCCGGGGGCGCGCCGCCGGGGGCGCGGGCGGGCCGCCCCGTTACGGCGCCTTGGTGACGGCCGTGCAACCATCCGTCATACGACCTGCGTCCGTACACCCGTACGACGACCGTCGTGACGGGAGGGACTTCGGTGGGCAGAGGTGCGATACGTCGGCTGGCGCTCGGCATGGCCGTGCTCACCACGTCGGGGCTGCTCACCCTCGCGGCGCCGCAGGACGCCCGTGCGGCCGCGAACTGCCCCGGCCGCACGGTCCGTACGCTGCCCTTCGCCACCGGATCGGTCCTCGTCCACCGGCGCGGCGGTTACGTCTGCGCCGTCACCGTCTCCAAGAAGCCCGGAACCAGGCAGAAGATGTCGGTCGGCCTGCGGGCGCGCGGCGGCCGGCCGGTCGTCGACGAGGGGCGGTACGCCTACCGGGCCGGGCCGGTCACCGTGCACGCCGGGCAGCGGTGCGTGTGGGTGACCGGCAGGGTGGGCCGCCATGCGGTCGTCTCGGGCTGGATCCTCTGCTGAACCCCCCGCCCCGCTCGGCGATTTTCTCCATTTCTCCATCTCCCCTGGTGCGCGGCCGAGTTGCTCCGATAGCTTCCGGGCGCACATCTGACTCACAGGGGAGGGTGCATGCGCAAGGCGCTCAGATGGCTGCTCGCGCTGGTGGTGCTCATAGGCACCGTCGGCACGGCCGGTGCGGCCACCGCCGCTCAGCCGGAGGCCACCGACATCAAGGACAGGCTGCTCGCGGTACCGGGCATGAGCCTGATCGAGGAGAAGCCGTACCCCGGCTACCGCTTCTTCGTCCTCAACTACACCCAGCCGGTCGACCACCACCACCCGTCCAAGGGGACCTTCCAGCAGCGCATCACCGTGCTGCACAAGGACGTCAGCCGCCCGACGGTCTTCTACACCGGCGGCTACAACGTCTCCACCACGCCCAGCCGCCGCGAGCCGACCCAGATCGTCGACGGCAACCAGGTCTCCATGGAGTACCGCTTCTTCACTCCGTCCAGGCCCGACCCGGCCGACTGGTCCAAGCTGGACATCTGGCAGGCGGCCAGTGACCAGCACCGCATCTACCGGGCCCTGAAGCCGGTCTACACCGAGAACTGGATCTCCACGGGCGGTTCCAAGGGCGGCATGACCGCCACGTACTACGAGCGGTTCTACCCGCGCGACATGGACGGCGTGGTCGCCTACGTCGCCCCCAACGACGTGGTGAACAAGGAGGACTCGGCCTACGACCGCTTCTTCGCCACCGTCGGCACCGCGGAGTGCCGCGACCGGCTGAACGGGGTGCAGCGCGAGGCGCTGGTGCGCCGCGAGCCGCTGAAGAACAGGTACGCGGCGTACGCGGCCGACAACGGCTACACCTTCGACACCGTCGGCAGCCTGGACCGGGCCTACGAGGCGGTCGTCCTGGACTACGTCTGGGGCTTCTGGCAGTACAGCACCCTGAAGGACTGCGACTCCATCCCGGCCGACGCGCCGAACGCCAGCGACGAGGAGATCTGGGACTCCGTCGACACGATCTCCGGCTTCTCCGCCTACACCGACCAGGGGCTCAGCACGTACACCCCGTACTACTACCAGGCGGGCACGCAGCTGGGCGCGCCCACGATCCGGTTCCCGCACATCGAGAAGGAGTACATCCGCTACGGCTACCAGCCGCCGCGCAACTACGTGCCCCGCTCGATCCCGATGAGGTTCCAGCCGTCGGCGATGCGCGACATCGACACCTGGGTGCGGCACAACGCCCGCCACATGCTGTTCGTCTACGGCGGGAACGACCCGTGGGGCGCCGAACCGTTCCGCCTCGGCCCCGGGGCGCGTGACTCCTACGTCTTCACCGCCCCCGGCATGAACCACGGCGCCAACGTCGCCGGCCTGGTCCCCGAGCAGAAGGCCCTCGCCACGGCCCGCATCCTCCAGTGGGCGGGCGTCGCCTCCCCGGCGGTCCAGCAGGACCCGTCGGCGGCCAGGCCGCTGGCCGCGTTCGACGCCCGGCTCGACCGGCGGACGGCGGAGCGCGAACCGGCGCTGCGCCCGTAAGCCACGCACGCGCGCCCGGCCGGTGCGGGCTCCCGCCCCCACCGGCCGGGCGCGGCGGCCCGTTCAGCGGTGCGGGCCACCTCGGTGAAGCCCGCCACCGGCGTGTGCCGCAGACACGTCACGGCGGTCGCGGCGGATGTGTCGGATACGCCGGCCGGGTGCGGCGGGCCGGGCCCGGTGCCTAGCGCCGGTACGTCAGCCCGTGCCCGACCGGATACAGCACCGAGGCCGGATCGCCGGCCCGCGTCACCGGTACCGGCAGCCGGCCGCGCGGTGCCGCCCGTCCGGCGATGACCCGTGCGGCGGCGCGCAGTTCGACGTCGGTCCACGAGTAGGCGGCGAGGAAGGCGGGCACCTCGGGCAGGTGGGCCACGTCGTAGGGGTTGCGGACGGCCACGGCCACCACCGGCTTCCCGGTCGCCAGCAGCTCCCGTACCAGTGTCCTCTGGGCGCTGCCGGCGGTGACGTTGTAGGTGCCGACCACCACCGCGTCCGCCTGCCGCGCCGCCGCCACCGCCCGGGCGACGGCCGACGCGGACGGGGAGGTGCCCGTGGACAGGGCGGTGGCCGTGAACCCGAGTTCGGTGAGCGCCCCGGCGAGCACGGCGGTGGGCGGGCCGGTCGTGCCGGACGGCGAGGCGGGGTCGGCGCCGACGACCAGCAGCCTCGGCGTCCGGCGCCGGGACAGCGGCAGCAGGTTCCCCTCGTTGACCAGCAGCGTGGTGGTCCGCTCGGCGATCCGGTCGGCCGCGGCCAGGTGGCTCCGGGTGCCGACCGTCCGGTCCACGCCGTCCGGGTCGGCGTACGGCTCGCGGAACAGCCCGAGCCTCGCCTTCAGCCGCAGAATGCGCAGAATCGATTCGTCCAGGCGCGCTTCGGTCAGCTCGCCCTCCTGGACGGCCTTCAGGACGGCGTTCCAGGCCACGTCCAGGCGGGGCGGGTTGAGCAGCTGGTCCACGCCCGCCTTCAGCGCCAGCACCGGCACCCGATCGTCGCCGTACTTCGTCCGCACGCCCTCCATGCCGAGGGAGTCGGTGACGACGACCCCGTCGTAGCCGAGCTCCTCGCGCAGGATGCCGGTGAGGATGGGGCGGGAGAGGGTGGCCGGGTCACCGGAGGCGTCGAGCGCCGGGAACATCAGGTGCGCGGTCATGATCGAGTCGATGCCGGCCTCGATCGCGGCGCGGAACGGCGGCGCGTCCAGCTCCTCCCACTGGGCGCGGGTGTGCGTGATGACCGGCAGACCGGTGTGGCTGTCGACGGCGGTGTCGCCGTGCCCGGGGAAGTGCTTGGCGCACGCCGCGACTCCCGCGCGCTGGTAGCCGGTGACCTCGGCGGCCACCAGCGCCGCCACCGCCTCGGGGCCGGAGCCGAAGGAGCGCACGCCGATCACCGGGTTGGCGGGGTTGACGTTCACGTCCGCCACGGGCGCGTAGTCCTGCCGGATGCCCAGGGCACGCAACTCGGCGCCGGCGATCCGGCCCAGGGTGCGCGCGTCGGAGCGCGAGCCGCCCGCGCCGACCGCCATGGCGCCCGGGAACAGCGTGGCCGGTTCGCCCACCCGGGCCACTATGCCGTGCTCCTGGTCGGTGGAGACGAGCACGGGCAGGCCGCGCGGCAGCCCCAGGGAGGCTTTCTGGACGCCGTTGGACAGGGCGGCGATCTGGTGCGGGTCGCGGGTGTTGTGGGCCCAGGCGAAGTAGATGATGCCGCCGACCCGGTACCGGGCGATCAGCTCGGCGGCGGTGCGGACGCCGAGCTCCTTGAGGTTGGCGTCGATGTCGGCCTGGTCGGGGGCGGTGGCGGAGTGGCCGTAGACCCGCGTGACGAAGAGCTGGCCGACCTTCTCCTCCAGGGTCATCCGGGAGAGCAGGGCGCGGAGCCCGTCGTCGCCGGGGACGGGCCGGGCGTCCCGGGCGGACGCGGTGCCGGCCGCCGCGAGGGCCGCGGTGACGCCGGCGGTGGCGGCGAGGAGGGTGCGTCTGGAGGGCTGTGCGCTGCTTCCCGTGCTGCTGTCGGGCACGTGCGCTCCTTCCGGAGTTCCGGAGTGCGTGACCCGCGCGAGAACGCGGGGATCACCGGGGATCGCTGAGGAACCGCTGCGTATCGCTGTGTCGCTGTGTCGCTGTATGGCCGTAGGGAACGTCGTCGCGCTGAAGGAAACTTCCGAGAGGTCACCAATATCCGGGAAGTTTCTGCCAGTCAAGGGAACGCACAGGAGACACGGAGAGGCCGCTCAGCGGGGCGCGTGGGCCGATACGCGGGGCCAGTGTTCCCGCAGCGCGCGCACGGTCTCCGCGATGGCCGGGCGCCGGGCGGCCCCCGCGCGCCACAGCGCGTACAGCCGCCGTACGGGCATCGGGTCGAGCGGCACCTCCACCACCCCGGAGGGCAGCGGGCCGCGCCCCAGGCGGGGGATGAGCGCGATGCCGAGGCCGGCCGCGACCAGGGCGACCAGGGTCGGGTTCTCGTCGGCCGTGTGGACGATGTCCGGCTCGTGCCCGGCGGTGCGCAGGGTGCGCACCAGCCAGCCGTGGCAGACCCGGCCGGGCGGCTGGCAGATCCACCGCTGCCCGCCCAGCTCCGCGCGCCGTACGCCCGCGCGCCCGGCGAAGGGATGCCCCTCGGGAACCACCAGGTCGCACGGGTCGTCCCCGATGACCGCCTGGTCCACCCCGGCCGGGGCGGGCAGCGGCGCGATGTCCCAGTCGTGGGCGACGGCTTCGGCGCCTGGGGCTGGCTGCTGCGCCGTCACCCGGCGTCCACGGTCGCGCCCTTCTCGCTCCTGGTCCCCGTCTTCGGCGTGACGTCGGCCGCGGTGTTCCTCGGCGAGTCGGTGAGCCCGCTGCGGTGGTGCGCGGCGGCGCTGCTGGTGGGCGGCGTGGCCCTGACGTCGGTGCCGGCGCGGCGGCGGGCCCGGGGCCGCGCGGACCGCGACGCCGAGGGCGCCGGGAAGCCCGTCCGGCCGGTTCCCGTGGCGGCGGAGGAATACGTCCGGTGACGTTCCCGGCGGACGGCCCGCGCAGCGGGCGGGGCGCGGGCCGTCAGGACGGCCGGGGCGCGGCCGGTCTCACGCCGAGTCGTTGAGGAGGCGCGCCAGGTGGTCCCGCCCCGCGTCCAGCAGGCCGGTCAGCGGCGCGGCGGCCTCGTACCACCGCTTCTCGTACTCCCAGCACAGCCAGCCGTCCCAGCCGTGCCGGGAGAGGACCTCCACGCACTCGGCCAGCGGCAGGACGCCGGCGCCGAGCGGCAGCGGGGTGGTGTCGTCGGCGGAGGCGATGTCCTTGACCTGCACGTAACCGAGGTGCGGGGAGAGGGCCGCGAAGGTCTCCGAGGGCTGCTCGCCGCCGAGCCAGGTGTGCATCACGTCCCACAGCGCCCCCACCTGGCGGTGGCCGACCAGGCCGAGGACCCGCATCGCGGCGGCGCCGGTGCGGTGCGAGTCGTGGGTCTCCAGCAGGATGCGCACGCCGCGGTCGGCGGCGTGCTCGGCGGCCGTGCCCAGCCGCCGGGCGGCCGTCGCGTCGGCCTCCTCGGGGCTCTGGCCGTCCGCGCCGCCGGGGAAGACCCGTACGTAGGGGGCGCCCAGGTCGCGGGCCAGGTCCAGCAGGGTGCGGATCTCCGCGAGCACGGGGCCGTCGTCGCCGGGTGCCGCGACGCGGGTGTAACCCGCCAGACCCAGGAGCTCGACGCCCGCCGCCTTGAACGCGGCGGCCACGTCGGACCGTTCGGCGGGGGTCAGGCCGGGGTGCACCGGCTCCTCGGGGTGGGTGCGCAGTTCGATGCCGTGGTAGCCGTGCGCGGTCGCGAGCCGCAGCACGTCGGGCAGGGGCAGGCCGGGGACGCCGAGGGTGGAGAACGCCAGCTTCATGTCGACGGACCCTACCCGCTCACCCGGCGCTCACTCGTGCGTCACGCGGAGGCACGGCAGTCCGTCCCGCCCGTCGGCTCCCCGCCGAAGGGGCGGCACGGGGCGGCCCGGGGTGCCGTGCCGGGTCAGGCGCCGGGGGACGCGGCCCGGTAGACGCACACCTGCGCACCCGTGGCCGCCCGCTCCGCGGAGACCAGCTCGAACGCCCGCAGCGCCCCGTCGTCCGGGAAGATCGTCTTGCCGCCGCCGAGGAGCACCGGCATCACGATGAGCCGCAGTTCGTCGGCCAGGCCCTCGCCCAGCAGCGTGCGGGCCAGGGTCGGGCTGCCCATGACCAGCAGGCCGCGGCCCTCCGAGGCGCGCAGCTCGCGCAGGCGGGCGACCGGGTCGTCGCCGGGGACGAGCGTGGTGTTGTCCCACGTCAGGTCGTCCTCGCCGAGCGTGCGGGAGACGACGTACTTCGGGAGGGCGTTCAGCCGGTCGGCGAACGGGTCCCCGGCGCGCTCGGGCCAGGCCCGCGCCATCGCCTGCCAGGTCCGCCGCCCGAACAGCAGCGCGTCCGCCTCCGCCACCGCCGCGTCGAAGGCCCCGCCGACCACCTCCGGGTCGAAGAACGCGTGCGACCAGCCGCCGTGCGCGAACCCCCCGTCGGTGTCCTCCTGGGGACCGCCGGGGGCCTGCACGACACCGTCCAGGCTGATGAACTCGCTGATCACGATGCGCATGGGACTCGTTTCCTCGCTCACTGCTTCGGGGTGGGGACGTCGCGGCCGCGATGCCGCGGCCGGGACGTCCCGGTTCGGGGTGTTGCCGTTCGGGGTGTTGCGGTCAGGAAGACCGGCGGGCGGCACGGAAATCGTCGGTGCCGTGGCCCTCGGTGCCGGCGCCGACCGCCTCGACGCCCTCGGCTCCCGGGAATCGCCGGGGACCGGCTGGGTACGCTGAGCGGCACAGACTCATCGCGGACGGGAACAAGGAGCAGACGTGAGCGAACCGGCGTCCATAGCCCTGCAACAGCGGATCGCCCGGGAGCTGGAGGTCGCCGAGACCTTCGAGGCGGAGCGGGAGATCGAACGCCGGGTGGCCTTCCTCGCCGAGCGGCTCACCTCCACCGGACTGCGCTGCCTGGTGCTCGGCATCAGCGGGGGCGTCGACTCCACCGCGGCCGGCCGGCTGTGCCAGCTCGCCGTCGAGCGGGCCCGGGCCGCCGGGCACGAGGCGCGGTTCTACGCGATGCGGCTGCCCTACGGGGTCCAGGCCGACGAGCACGACGCCCAGCTCGCGCTCTCCTTCATCCGGGCCGACCAGGTGCTGACCGTGGACATCAAGCCCGCGAGCGACGCCGCCCTCGAGGCCGTGCGGGCCGCCGGCGTGAGCTTCCGCGACACCGGCCACGAGGACTTCGTCCACGGCAACATCAAGGCCCGGCAGCGCATGATCGCCCAGTACGCGGTGGCCGGCGCGCACGAGGGCCTGGTCGTCGGCACCGACCACGCGGCCGAGGCGGTCTCCGGCTTCTTCACCAAGTTCGGCGACGGCGCCGCCGACCTGGTGCCGCTGGCCGGCCTGACCAAGCGGCGGGTGCGCGCCGTCGCGGAGGCGCTGGGAGCCCCCGCCGAGCTGGTGTGGAAGACCCCGACGGCCGACCTGGAGACCCTCGACCCGGGCAAGGCCGACGAGGACGCGCTCGGGGTCCGCTACGACGACATCGACGACTTCCTCGAAGGCAAGCCGGTCGACGAGCGGGCCTTCGAGAAGATCGTCAGCCGCTACCGCCTCACCGACCACAAGCGCCGCCTGCCCATCGGCCCCTGAGACCCGCCGGTGCCGGGCGCCCGCCCCCGGCACCG
Organism: Streptomyces sp. NPDC052020; assembly: GCF_040680575.1. Taxonomy (NCBI): domain Bacteria; kingdom Bacillati; phylum Actinomycetota; class Actinomycetes; order Kitasatosporales; family Streptomycetaceae; genus Streptomyces; species Streptomyces sp. NPDC052020. Next base: position 60,298 of record NZ_JBFAWY010000003.1, on the reverse strand, counting down.
GGCGCCGGTGACCGCCCGCGTCGCTCGCACCGGTCTCCGGGGGCGTCGCGCCCACCCGAGGACCGGCCGCGAAGGGGGCCGCGCGCCGGGGTTCCGCCCTGGCGCGGCGGCTGCTCCCGGCACCGGCCGCAGGCGACCGGCCGCGTCGGTCGTCCGGCGGACGCCGACTTCGAACCGGCGGCATCCGCCCCCGTCCGGCGGCATCCGATCCCTACCCGCCGGCAGCCGCCCCCCGCCCGGCGCGTCCGCCCCCGCCCGCCGGCATCCGATCATCCCTACCCGCCGGCAGCCGCCCCCCGCCCGGCCTCCCCTTCCCCCCGAGGCACCCCGGTCGACCCCCGCACCATCAGTTCCCCCCGCACCGTGGCGATCCCCCCGGGCGGCGCTTCCTCGCGCCCCATCGCGATGCGCCCGGCCCGCGCGCCCGCCTCCGCGAGCGGCAGCCGTACCGTCGTCAGCGCGGGCACCGCGTCGATGCTGAACGGCAGGTCGTCGAACCCGGCCACCGACACGTCCCGCGGAATCCGCAGCCCGGACTCCCGCAGCGCCGCGCAGGCGCCCAGCGCGACGGAGTCGTTGGCCGCGACGACCGCCGTCAGGGTGGGATCCCTGCGCAGGAGTTCGAGCGTCGCCTCGTAGCCCGACCGGCGGTCGTAGCGGCCGTGGACCGTGCGGCGCGGATCGTCCTCGATGCCGTGCGCGGCCAGCGCGGCCCGGTGGCCCTCCAGCCGGTGCCGGGTGGTGGTGCGCTCCTCGGGGCCCGCGATGTAGCCGAGCCGCCGGTGTCCCAGCCCGATCAGATGCTCGGTCAGCTCCCGCCCGCCGCCGCGGTTGTCGAAGGTCAGCGCGATCGCCTCGGTGTCCGGCGCGGGCGGGCGCCCGCACAGCACCACCCGGGTCCCGGCGTCGCCGAGCTTGCGCAGCTTCGCCGCCACGGCGGCCTTGTGGGCCTCGTTCTCCACCGCGCCGCCGGTGAGCACGACGGCCGCCGCCCGCTGCCGCTGGAGCAGGGTGAGGTAGGTCAGCTCACGCTCCGGGGAGCCGCCGGTGTTGCAGACGACGGCGAGGCGCTCGCCGCCCGCCCGCCCGCCGGGCCCGCCGATCTCGGACTGGATGGCGCCGGCCATGATGCCGAAGAAGGGGTCGGCGATGTCGTTCACCAGGATCCCCACCAGGTCGGACGTGGCGGCGGCCAGGGCGCTCGCCGGCCCGTTGAGCACGTAGTCCAGCTCGTCGACCGCCTTCAGCACCCGCTCGCGGGTGGATGCGGCCACGGGATAGTTCCCGTTCAGTACGCGCGACACCGTCGCGGGGGAGACCTGCGCGCGGGCCGCCACGTCCGCCAGGGTCACCGTCATGTCCTCGTCCTCCGGTCTCCGGTCGCGCCTCTCGGGCCCCTCGGGCCTCTCGTTCGGATCATGCCGGGCCCGCCGGTTGCGGCACCGCGCCTCGCCGCGTCGTCACCGGTCGCCGTGGCTCCGCCATGGCGCCCTCCTCCGCCTCGCGACGCACGGTGCCCGCCCCCGCTCCCCGATCCCGCCTGTTCCTCGCCTGATCCGAACGGAAGACCCTATCCGCACGCCAGCGATCACCAGGCGCGGCCGGCCGGCTCCGCCGCGGTGCTGTTCCCGGTCAGACCCTACGGCCCCCGGCCGGCCTCGTCCGCCGCCCGGACAACTCGCTCCGTGCGGCGGTCTTGTCCAGACCACCGTGCACAGGCTAGCTTCGTACCAGATAGAAAGCGCTTGCTGTGGTCTCATCAGTCATCGAGTGGCCGGTGGGATGTGTGCGGCGCGCGGATCGCGTACGACGCGTACGAAGGGAATGACGTGACACGCAAGACGGTGCGTATCGCCATGAACGGCGTGACCGGGCGCATGGGCTACCGCCAGCACCTCGTCCGCTCGATCCTGGCCATCCGTGAGCAGGGCGGCCTGGACCTGGGCGACGGCGCCGTGCTGTGGCCGGAGCCCATCCTGGTCGGCCGCCGTGAGCACGCGCTCAGGGCGCTGGCCGAGCGGCACGGCCTGGAGCACGTCTCGACGGACGTGGACGCGGTCCTCGCCGACGAGAGCGTCGACATCTACTTCGACGCGCAGGTCACCTCCGCGCGCGAGGACGCGATCAAGAAGGCGATCGCGGCGGGCAAGCACATCTACACCGAGAAGCCCACGGCCACCGGCTTCGAGGGCGCGCTGGAACTGGCCCGCCTGGCCGCGGCCAAGGGCGTGAAGCACGGCGTCGTCCAGGACAAGCTGTTCCTGCCCGGCCTGCTCAAGCTCAAGCGGCTCATCGACGGCGGCTTCTTCGGCCGCATCCTGTCCGTGCGCGGCGAGTTCGGCTACTGGGTCTTCGAGGGCGACTGGCAGGAGGCGCAGCGCCCCTCCTGGAACTACCGCGCCGAGGACGGCGGCGGCATCGTCGTCGACATGTTCCCCCACTGGGAGTACGTCCTGCACGAGCTGTTCGGCCGGGTGAAGTCGGTCCAGGCCGTCGCCACCACCCACATCCCGCAGCGCTGGGACGAGAACGGCAAGCCCTACGACGCCACCGCCGACGACGCCGCCTACGGCGTCTTCGAGCTCGACGGCGGGGCCATCGCCCAGATCAACTCCTCCTGGGCGGTGCGCGTCAACCGCGACGAACTGGTGGAGTTCCAGGTCGACGGCACCGAGGGCTCCGCGGTCGCCGGCCTGCGCAACTGCCGCGTCCAGCACCGCAGCGCCACCCCCAAGCCGGTCTGGAACCCGGACATCCCGGCCACGTACTCCTTCCGCGACCAGTGGCAGGAGATCCCCGACAACCAGGAGTTCGACAACGGCTTCAAGGCCCAGTGGGAGCTGTTCCTCAAGCACGTCTACGCCGACGCCCCCTACCACTGGGACCTGCTGGCCGGCGCCCGCGGCGTCCAGCTCGCCGAGCTGGGCCTGAAGTCCTCCGCGGAGGGCCGCCGCATCGACGTGCCGGAGGTCGCGCTGTGACCCTCCGCCTGCCGGACGCGAACGGCTCCCTGCGGACGTACGAGCCCCGCGGCGAGCCCCTCGCGCTGTCCTCTGGAAGCGCTTTCACCTCCCGTACGGTCTTCTCGGCGGCCCACGTGGTCGCCGACCCGTACGCCGACACGACCCCCGACGGGCCCGCCGCCGTCGACTGGGACGCCACCCTCGCCTTCCGCCGCCACCTGTGGGCGCACGGGCTCGGGGTCGCCGAGGCGATGGACACCGCCCAGCGCGGCATGGGCCTGGACTGGGCGGGCGCCGCCGAGCTGATCCGCCGCAGCGCCGCCGAGGCGAAGGCGGTGGGCGGCCGGATCGCCTGCGGCGTGGGCACCGACCAGCTCGCCGCCGGCACCCTGGACGAGGTCCGCCGGGCCTACGAGGAGCAGCTCGCCGTCGTGGAGGAGTCGGGCGCCCAGGCCATCCTCATGGCCTCCCGGGCCCTCGCGGCCACGGCGAAGGGCCCCGAGGACTACCTGGAGGTCTACGGCCATCTGCTCCGCCAGGCCGCCGAACCGGTCGTCCTGCACTGGCTCGGCCCCATGTTCGACCCGGCGCTGGAGGGCTACTGGGGCTCCTTGGACCTCGACGCGGCGACGGACACGTTCCTGGAGGTCATCGCCGCCCACCCCGACAAGGTCGACGGCGTCAAGATCTCCCTCCTGGACGCCCAGCGCGAGATCGACCTGCGCCGCCGCCTCCCGCAGGGCGTGCGCTGCTACACCGGCGACGACTTCAACTACCCCGAGCTGATCGCGGGCGACGAGCAGGGCTTCAGCCACGCCCTCCTCGGCATCTTCGACCCGCTGGGGCCGCTGGCGGCCGAGGCGGTCCGCGTCCTGGACACCGGGAACACGGAGGGCTTCCGCGCCCTGCTGGATCCCACCGTCGAACTCTCCCGCCACCTCTTCCAGGCCCCCACCCGCTTCTACAAGACGGGCGTGGTCTTCCTGGCCTGGCTCGCCGGTCACCAGGACCACTTCACGATGGTCGGCGGCTTGCAGTCGGCCCGCTCGCTGCCGCACTTCGCCCGCGCCTACGAACTGGCCGACGGACTCGGCCTGTTCCCGGACCCGAAGCTGGCCGAGGAGCGGATGAGGACCCTGCTGTCCCTGTACGGAGTGAGCCAGTGACCGACCTTCTCTCCCGCTTCTCCATCAACCAGATGACGGTCAAGCAGCTGTCGCTGCCGGAACTGACCGCCGCCTGCGCCGAGTCCGGCATCGGTAACGTGGGCCTGTGGCGCGAACCGGTCCAGTCCTACGGCGTGGAGGCGGCGGCCAAGCTGGTCCGCGACGCGGGCCTGACGGTGACGACGCTGTGCCGCGGCGGCTTCCTCACCGCGATCGACGCCGGTGAGCGGGCGCGCGCCCTGGAGGACAACCGGCGGGCCGTGGACGAGGCCGCGGCCCTCGGCACCGACACGCTCGTGCTGGTCTCGGGCGGCCTGCCCGCCGGCTCCCGGGACCTGCGCGGCGCCCGGGAGCGCATCGCGGACGCGCTCGCGGAACTCGGCCCGTACGCCGAGGAGCACGGGGTCCGCCTGGCCATCGAGCCGCTGCACCCGATGTTCGCCTCCGACCGCTGCGTGGTCTCCACCCTCGCCCAGGCGCTGGACATCGCCGAGCGCTTCCCGGCCCGCCAGGTCGGCGTCACGGTGGACACGTACCACATCTGGTGGGACGACACGGCGCCCGCGCAGATCGCCCGGGCCGGCGCGGGCGGCCGTATCCACACCTTCCAGCTCGCCGACTGGACGACACCGCTGCCGGAAGGCGTCCTGAACGGCCGCGGCCAGATCGGGGACGGCGCGGTCGACATGCGCGAGTGGAGGGGGTACGTGGAGGCGGCCGGGTACACCGGGCCCATCGAGGTCGAGCTGTTCAACGACGCGCTGTGGGCGCGTGACGGGCGCGAGGTGCTGGCGGAGACGGCGGCGCGGTTCGTGGAGCACGCGGGCGCGTGACGGCGGCGGCCGGTTCCGCCGCCGCGCGTGCGGCCCGGCCTGTGCTCGGGGCCGGGCGGCGGCGAGGCCGGATCGCAGGCGAACCGCGTTGTCGGTGGGGTGTTGTACGATGCCCGGCCGCTGTGCGGAGCCTCGGCTTACGGATCAGTAGATCGGGGCGATCGGGACATGTGGAGCGACCGGGCTGCCGGGTACGGCTGTGCCGTACGTCACCCGTCACCTGTGGTATGCGTCACGCCGCTTTGGCCGGAACGCTTGCTAGCAGGCCGAATGCTCGATTCCACAGCGGAAACAGATATCCGTTCCGCGGCTCAACCCGTGGGCAGGTCTCGCTAACGGCCTTCCCGGCAAGGCAAGATGGAGGCTGCCCGTATGGGGGTCGCGTGGGCATGGCCTTTTCGGCCTGATCACGTGATCACCGCGGACAGAACGAGAGCCCCATCTCCGACGCCTGGCAGCTGGAGAGATGAGGCCCTCGGCAGCACCGGAACGGGCTGGGCCCCGGCCGAGAGGTCGGGGCTCTTCCCCTCAGTGGCTCAGGAACTCCCGCAGGATCTTGTAGATCGCGACGATCGGTCCGAGCCAGCGGACCCTGTTGTAGAACCGGTCCGCCTTGGTGTTCTGGTGCCCCTCCGGCTGTGCAGCCATTGGGCCGCCCCCTTTCTGGTCCACGTTCGTGAACCTCGCGAGGGCTCACGGCGCATCGCGAACCTTCCGGGGAGCGGTGGTAGCGCAATACAGTACCGGGCACAACGGCAACGACGGCGTGTGCGTGTCACTCCTGTGGGTGATCATCGCGGTACGGGACCGGCACGGCGTGCCGTACCGGCCGACCGAGATGCCACGGTTGTGGCGATCAAGGCAACTGCCAGCGCCGTTGCGGAAGTTCCAGAAGTGACGGCGTGCCAGTTCCCGCCTCGAAAGTCGCGAAAATCACACCCCCGGGAACGGTGGACCCTCCGTCAAAGTCCGTACATATGTCACCGGTGACCGCAGTCCTTCTCGCTCCGAGCGGGCAGCAGGGTGACATATGCCAGAGAACGGTCGTCCTCGTTCACCAAGTGAGCAGTTGCGAAGGGTCGGGGAGAGGTCCGGCAGGCGCCGGGGGCCGGTCGGCCGGGCCTCCCCGGTCCGCTTCACCGCGTCCCCTCGGCCGCGTCCCCCCGACGCCCGCCGTCCAGCGCGTCCACCTCGGCCGCCGTCGGATACGACGCCTGCGCTCCCGGCCTGGTGACGGCCGCCGCGCCGACCCGGGCCGCGTACGCCGCCGCCCGGACCAGGTCCGAGCCGGTGCCGAGCCGCCACGCCAGCGCCGCGGTGAACGCGTCTCCCGCGCCCGTCGTGTCCACGGCGTCCACCGACACGGAGGGGACCCGTACGACCCCCGCGGACGAGGCCACCAGCGCGCCGGCGGCGCCCAGCGTCACCACCACCGAGCGGGGCCCCTTCGCCAGCAGGATCCGCGCCCAGTCCTCCGGCTCCCCGCTCACACAGGCGTCGCCGAGGACGACCCGCGCCTCGTGCTCGTTGACGATCAGCGGATCGCAGGCCGCCAGCACCTCCCCCGGCAGGGGGCGCGGCGGTGACGGGTTGAGGACGAACCGGCGGTCCGGCGGCAGGTTCCGTACGACCTCCACCACCGTCTCCAGCGGGATCTCCAGCTGCGCCGAGACGACGCGGGAGGCGTGGAAGAGGCTCCCGGCCGCGCGGACGTCCTCGGGGGTGAGCCGTGCGTTGGCGCCCGGCGAGACCACGATGCTGTTGTCCCCGGACGGGTCCACCGTGATCAGCGCGACGCCGGTCGGGGCGTCGCCCACCAGAACGCCCACCGTGTCCACACCGGCCGCCCGCTGCGACTCCAGGAGCAGCCGCCCGTGGTCGTCGGCGCCGACCCGGGCCAGCAGGGCCGTACGGGCACCCAGCCGGGCGGCGGCGACCGCCTGGTTGGCGCCCTTGCCGCCCGGATGGACGGCCAGGTCCGAGCCGAGCACCGTCTCGCCCGGACCCGGCCGCCGTTCGACGCCGATCACCAGGTCGGCGTTGGCCGACCCCACGACCAGGAGGTCGTAGCCGTTCATGAACCCTCTCCCCGCATCTTCCGAGTCCGTCGCGGCGGGCCCGCCCGGGCGCCGCCGTCAGCCGCCGAATCCGGCCGCGTTCTCCCTGGTGACCACCTTCACCGGCACCTTCACCGTCTCCTCGACCCGCCTGCCGTCGGCGGCGCGCAGCGCGTTGTCCACGGCGATCCTGCCCAGCTCCTTCGGCACCTGTGCCACGGAGGCGTACAGCGTGCCCGCCTCGACCGCCTTCAGGCCGTCCGGGGTGCCGTCGAAGCCGACGACCTGGACGGACCTGCCGGCCTTGGCGCCGAGCGCCTTGACCGCGCCGAGGGCCATCTCGTCGTTCTCGGCGAAGACGCCGTCGATGTCCGGGTGGGCCTGGAACAGGTTCGTCATCACGTCCAGCCCCTTGGCGCGGTCGAAGTCGGCGGGCTGCCTGGCGACGACCTCGATGCCCGGGTAGGCCCGGAGGCCCTCGGCGAACCCGGCGCCGCGCTCGCGGCTGGCGGAGGTGCCGGCCTGGCCCTGGAGGATCACGATGGTGCCCTCGCCGCCGAGCTTCCCGGCCAGCGCCCTGGCGCCCAGCCGCCCGCCCTCGACGTTGTCGGAGGCGACCAGCGCCGCGGTGTCGGCCCCGCTGACGCCCCGGTCCACGGCGACGACGGGGATGTCCGCCTGGTTGGCCGACCGCACCGAGGGACCGGCCGCGTCGGAGTCCACCGGGTTGACGACGATCGCGCCGAGGCCCTCGCTGGTGAAGTTCTGGAGCTGGTTGGCCTGCTGCGAGGCGTCGTTCTGCGCGTCCGTGACGGTCAGGTCGACGCCCCGCCGCCTCGCCTCCTGCTCGGCGCCGGCCCGGATCTGCACGAAGAACGGGTTGTTCAGCGTCGACAGCGACAGGCCGATCCTCCGCTCCTTGCCCGCGGAGCCCCCGCCGTGCAGGAGGGAGGTGGTGCCGACCACCGCGACCGCGGCGACGGCCGCCACGAGATACGTCACCGCCTGCCTGCCCTTGCCGCCCCGCGGGGTGCCGGCCGCGACCGGCGTCGCCCCGGCCTTGCGGCGCACCGTGTCCAGCAGCACCGCCAGCGCGATCACGACACCGATGACGACCTGCTGCCAGAACGCGGAGACGGACAGCAGGTTGAGGCCGTTGCGCAGCACCGCCAGGATCAGCGCGCCGATCAGCGTGCCCGACGCCTTGCCGGTGCCGCCCGCGAGCGAGGCGCCGCCGATGACGACCGCGGCGATCGCGTCCAGCTCGTAGCCTTGCGCGGCCTGCGGCTGCGCGGAGGACAGCCGGGCGGCGAGCACGACGCCCGCGGCGGCGGCGAACAGCCCCGACAGCGCGTAGACGGCGAGCTTGTGCCGCTTGACCCGCAGCCCGGACAGGCGGGCCGCCTCCTCGTTGCCGCCGATCGCGTACATGGAGCGGCCGAGGTACGTCCGGCCCAGCACCACGGCCGTGATCAGCCCCATGACGACCATCACCAGCACCGGCACCGGAAGCCAGCCGCCGAGCGTGTCACCGAGGTGCGAGACGGAGCCGGGGAACGCGATCGGCGAGCCCTGCGAGATCACCAGCGACAGGCCCCGGCCCACCGACAGCATGGCCAGCGTCGCGATGAACGGCGGCAGCTTGCCGTAGGAGACGAGGAAACCGTTGACCAGGCCGCACGCGACGCCCGTCACGACCGCGAGGACGACCGCGAGGGCGACCGGCACCCCGGCCTCGGTGGCGCTCCACGCCAGCACGGTGGCCGACAGGGCGGCGACCGACCCGACCGACAGGTCGATGCCCGCGGAGACGATCACGAAGGTGACACCGAAGGCGAGGATCGCGGTCACGGCGGCCTGCACACCGACGTTGAGCAGGTTGTCGGCGGTCAGGAAGTCACCGGACAGCGCCGACATGGCGATGACGAGGACGACGAGGGCGGTCAGCGCGCCGTTGTCGAGCAGCAGGCGGCGCAGCCCGCCGGCGGCGCCCGGCCCGCTCTTGAGGGTGTCAGTGGCCACCGGGGGCCTCCGTTCCGTCGCTGTGGTCCGTGCCGCCGGCGGGAGTGCCGACGGCGAGCGCCATCACGGCGTCCTGGGTGGCCGCCTCGGCGGCGAGTTCACCGGCGATCCGGCCCTGCGCCATCACCAGCACCCGGTCGCTCATGCCGAGCACCTCCGGCAGATCGCTGGAGACCATCAGGACGGCGGCGCCCCGCGCGGTGAGGTCGTTGACGAGCTGGTAGATCTCGACCTTGGCGCCCACGTCGATGCCGCGCGTGGGCTCGTCGAGGATGAGCACCCGGGCGCCGGCCAGCAGCCACTTGCCGATGACGACCTTCTGCTGGTTGCCGCCGGACAGGGTGCGCACCTGCTGCCCAAGGCCGGCCATCCGCACGCCGAGCCGCCGCGCGATCCGGTCCGCCGCCGCCCGCTGCCCCCTGAGGTCGACGAACCCCGCGCGGGTGGCCGACCTCAGCGTCACCAGCCCGAGGTTCTCCGCGACGGAGGCGTCCAGCACCAGCCCCTGCCCCTTGCGGTCCTCCGGTACGAGCCCGATCCCGGCCGCCATGGCGGCGTTCACGTCGTGCCGCCGCAGGGGCACGTCCCCGACCCGGACGCTGCCCGCGTCGTAGGGGTCGGCGCCGAACACCGCCCGCACCACCTCCGTGCGCCCGGCACCGACCAGTCCCGCGATGCCGACGACCTCCCCGGCGCGCACCTCGAAGCTCACGTCGTGGAAGACCCCGTCACGGGTGAGCCCCTCCACCTTCAGCAGCACCTCACCGCCGCCGGCTCGCTCACGCGGGTACTGCTGCTCGATCGACCGCCCCACCATGAGCCGTACCAGCTCGTCCTCGGGCGTGGCGGCCGGGACCTGCCCGACGCTCCTGCCGTCCCGGATGACGGTGACGCGGTCGCCGAGCGCGGCGATCTCCTCCAGGTGATGGGTGATGAACACGATCCCGACGCCGTCCGCGCGCAGCCGCCGCACGATGGCGAACAGCTTCTCGACCTCCTCCGAGGTCAGCACGGCGGTCGGCTCGTCCATGATCAGCACGCGCGCGTCCAGGCTGAGCGCCTTGGCGATCTCGACCATCTGGAGCCGGGCGACCCCGAGTTCACGCACCCGCGCGCGGGGCGACACGTCGACGCCCACGCGTGCGAGCAGCACCTCGGCGTCGGCCTCCATCCGCTTGCGGTCGATCATCCCGAAGCGGCGCGGCTGCCGCCCCAGGAAGATGTTCTCGGCGACCGTGAGATCGGGGACGAGGTTGAACTCCTGGTAGATCGTGGCGATCCCGAGGCGCTCGGAGTCCCGCGCCCCGCCCACGCGCACCTCCCGGCCGCCTACGAGGATCCGGCCCGCGTCGGGGGTGTAGGCGCCGGAGAGCATCTTGATGAGCGTGCTCTTGCCGGCGCCGTTCTCGCCGAGCAGCACGTGCACCTCGCCCCGGCGCAGATCGAAGTCGACGCCGTCGAGCGCGACCACGCCGGGAAAGGTCTTGCGTATGCCCTCGATGCGCAGCAACTCGTCCGGGTCGCTCACGTCGTACTCCTTCGTACGGGGGAGGGGGACCGCGGGGGTTCCGGCTCGCCGCACGAGCGGCGGACGACGAGCCGGGCGGGGAGGGTGACGGACCGCGGCGTCCGCCCCTCGATCCGGTCGACCAGGGCGCGCACCGCGGCGCGCCCCAGTTCACCGGTCGGCTGGGCGATCGCGGTGATCGGCGGATCGGTGTGCACGAACCAGGGGATGTCGTCGAACGCGGCCAGCGCGAGGTCGTCCGGAACACGCAGGCCCCGCGCGCGTACGGCGTCCAGCGCGCCGAGCGCCATCAGGTTGTCGGCGGCGAAGACGACCTCGGGGGGCTCCGGCAGATCCAGGAACCCCTCGGTGACCCGCCGCCCGCTCTCGGCCTGGAAGTCGCCCTGGCCGATGTAGGCGTCGGGCAGCTCCAGCCCGTACGCGCGCAAGGCGTCCCGGAAGGCGGCCACGCGCTCACTGCCGGTGGTGGTGGCGGCCGGTCCCGCGATGATCGCCAGCCGCCGGTGCCCGAGCCCGTGCAGGTGCGCGACGAGATCCCGTACGGCCCCGCGCCCGTCCGCCCGCACCACCGGCACGTCGACGCCCGGTGTCCACCGGTCGACGAAGACCATCGGGGTGCCCGCGCGGGCGGCGTCCAGCACCAGCGGGGAGCCGCCGTCGGCGGGGGAGACGAGCAGCCCGTCGATCCGCCGGTCCAGCAGCGTCCGAACGTGGTGGTCCTGCAACTCGGGCCGCTCGTCGGCGTTCCCGATGATCACGCTGTACCCGAGCGCGCGGGCCTCTTCCTCCACCGACCGGGCCAGCTCGGTGAAGTACGGGTTCATCACGTCGCTGATGACCAGCCCGAGGGTGCGGGTGGTGTCGGTGCGCAGCGACCGGGCGACGGCGTTCGGACGGTAGCCCAGCGCCTCGACGGCGGCCAGCACGCGCGTGCGCGCGTCGGCGCTGACCGACGGATGCTCGTTCAGGACCCGCGACACCGTCGCGACGGACACCCCCGCCTCGGCGGCGACGTCCTTGATACTCGCCATCGCCGGCCCACCTCCTCGTGGAATCGATTACACGAAGGATTGGAATCGATTCCACGGACAAGGGCAAGGGGGACCGGGGTGGCCGAAACCAGATCGTGATGACAGCCGGCACCCACCACGCGACCTCGCCGCGGGCGGCGCCGGTTCCTGGAACGGGTTCTACGGGCGGGCGGCGGCCGGCAGGGCGGGCGTGCCGGTGACGGACGTCACGAGGGAGTACAGGGCGGTGTCGGCGGCGATGAACAGGCGGTTGCGCTTGGCGCCGCCGAAGCGGATGTTGGCGACGGTGCCGGGGACCAGGATGCGGCCGAGGAGGGTGCCGTCGGGGTCGTAGCAGTGCACGCCGCCGTCCATGGCGGCGGCCCAGAGGCGGCCGGTGTCGTCGAAGCGGATGTTGTCGAACTTGCCGAGCCGGCCTTCGACGAAGATCTCGCCGCCGCCGAGGGTGCCGTCGTCGCGGACGTCGAAGACGCGGATGTGGTTGGCGCGGCTGTCGGAGACGTACAGCCGGGTCTCGTCGGGGGAGAAGACCAGGCCGTTGGGGCCCTGGAAGCCGTCGGCGACCAGCGTGACCTCACCGGTGCGAGGGTCGACGCGGTAGACGTTGCAGGCGCCGATCTCGCTCTCGGCGCGGTGGCCCTCGTAGTCGGAGACGATCCCGAAGTCGGGGTCGGAGAACCAGATCGAGTCGTCGGACTTCACGGCGGCGTCGTTCGGGCTGTTGAGCCGCTTGCCCTGGAAGCGGTCGGCGAGCACGGTGATGGTGCCGTCGTGCTCGGTGCGGGTGACGCGGCGGTTGCCCTGCTCGCAGGTGACCAGGCGCCCCTCGGTGTCCAGGGTGTTGCCGTTGGGGTGACCGGCGGGCGAGCGGAAGACGCCGACCGCGCCGGTGGTCTCGTCCCAGCGCAGGAGGCGGTCATTGGGGATGTCGCTCCATACGACGTACCGCCCGGCCGGGACGTAGAGCGGCCCCTCGGCCCAGCGGCAGCCGTCGTAGAGCTTCTCCAGCCGGGAGTCCCCGGCGGCGCACCGGCCGGTGCGGAACCGCTCGTCGAGGATGTCGTACAACTCGGGGTGCTCGCCGGGCATGGGGCCGCCCTCTCTGTCTGTCGGGACGAAGATCGACCTGCTCCCCCCGACTATGGGGAATGGCAGGCGGTGGATCAAGCGGGGACGTGACGGCGAGGGGCGGCGGCTTGCCGAGTTCACACCACACGTACTTTCCCCGGCTGCCGCCGCTGCTCTGTTGCTGCCACCCCCACATGCCGGTGCAGGCCGCACCAGCGCCAGACCTCGCCCGCCCTCCGTGCGGCGACCCGCTCCGGCGGCTCGGGGTCCGCGTCCCACGCCCCGATCCGCAGCGTGCCCGGCGGCGACCAGCGCACCCGCGGCGCGGCGGGGCCCTTCGTGTGACGTACGGCGTTGGAGACCAGCTCGGCGGCGAGCGGCTCGGCCACATCGACGAGGGCGATCAGGCCGTGCAAGGTCAGGATCAGACGGAGGGTGCGCCGGCTGGCGTGGTGACGGCGCGGAGGCCGCTCCACGCTTGCCGAACGCGCTTCCGTAAGGTGGAGGCCGTATCACTTGAGCCCGACCGGTCGCGCGACTTCATCCACACGCTGGCGAAGGAGCTGTGAGGCACCCACGTCCCCCCTTGGCATCTGGCGGAAGTCGTCGTACTCCGGTGAGGGCGACGGCAACGACTGCGTCGAGATCGCACCCTCTCCCGCGTATGTGGCCATACGCGACTCGAAGGACCCGGCCCACGGAGCGCTCACCTTCCCGGCTGCCGTCTTCACCGCCTTCGTCGAAGCACTCAAGGAGCCGTCAAGGGAGCGGTGACCCTTCGAGGCCCCGCCCGTGCCGAGGACACCGCGCGGGCGGGGCCTCCACCTCGTCCTGGAACCGGCGTTCCCTCAGCGCGACCGGTCGAAGGCGTCGGAGGTCTCGGAGGTCTCGGGAGTCTCGGAGGCGAGGGCGTCCCGCATCGTGCGCAGCCGACGGTGCTGGCGGTTGCCGTAGTGGATGAGCCAGCTCAGGAAGGCTCCGCTGAACACCGCCAGGCCGATGGTCTGCCGCGGACCCGAGGTCGCGGCCGTCGCCATCACGACGGCGCAGAAGAGGACGACCAGGAAGACCTGCGCCGCCACCCGGTGGCGTGTGCGGTGCAGGCGCCGCTCGACCAGGTCACGCATGGCCCGGCGCTCCCGCGGGTCGACGGGGACGTCCCCCTTGCGCAGCTTCCGCTCCAGCGTCACGAGCCGGTCGGCCGAACCGCCGGCGGCGCGTTCCTCCTTGCGCCGCATGGCCATCATGATGGCCATGCCTCCGGCCGCGATGACGGCCGTGCGCACCAGGACCGTCCCGAACGAGCGCCCGGGGAATAACAGCATGCTCACGGCGCTCGCGACCAGAAGGGACAGGACGATCTGTGCCCACAGGTGCTTTCCCAGGTAGGAGTTGACGCGTTCCACGCGCGCCTCCGTTCACTGCCGTGCCCTGCGGCGCGCGGTGAGGACCCGCACCGTCAGGGCCACGGCCAGCAGGACCCAGGTCGCGGCGCAGTACCCCCACGACGCTGCCCCGCGCAGGGCGCCGAGGGAGCTCCAGAGGACCCACAGGGCCACCACGACGCACAGCGCGCTCCACGCGATGTCGGCGATGCGGACGGACAACTGGTCGCGTTGCCTGGTGCCGGGTTCGAGATCACCGAGCCCGGACGATCGAGATGTCTCCGGCTGTGTCATGGGTCATTCCTCGCGATGGTCGGCTTGGAATACCCGGCTACCCCGGGTTCCGGACGTCAGACGACCAATGGCGCTGGTCTGAAAGGGTATTGGGCCAACCTCGCCAGAGCCTCGGACCCTCGGGGCCCGGTTCGTTCTCCTCGTCCTCGCCTCCGAGGCACAGCCCGCGCTGACCGAACGCTCTTCCGTTAGGTAGAGGTCGTCGGCTCCGAGGGTTCTCAGCAGGCCGATGGCGAGGTTGCGGAGGGTCGCCATGGCGCGGGGTGCGGTGCCGGTGTGGATGGTGGAGGCGCCCTTGGCGAAGGTCACGTCTCTGACGTGATGCAGGGGCTTCACCGTCCGGTGGCCGCGGATCGCGGTGGTGAGTTGGGCCGGGGGTGGTCTGGTGGGCGTGGAGGCTGGTGACGGCGTAGACGGTCTCGCGGCTCTCGCGCCGGCCGGTGGATCGGCGGCGACGGTGGACGCGGATGACCAGGCGGGCGTGGGGGAAGGCGATTCCGCCGAGGTGGTCGGCCATGCCGCAGGTCTTGATCGAGCGAGGCTCGTGGCGGCCGTGGCCGGTGGAGGTCGTGGTGTGTTCGACGGCGATGTCCCGCCAGGGCAGGGCGGCGAGCTGCCGGTGTGCGGTCGGTGACGTTCGCCTGGACCGAGTGCAGAGCGTCGAAGGTGACGAGGGTTCCGTCCAGGTCCAGTGGCCTGAGCAGGGGCTGAAAGTGCGCGGTCTCGTTTGTCTTCGCGTCGACCTCCGCCTTGGCGAGGGTCACGGCCCGGTGGTGGGTGACCGCGGAGAGCAGATGCCTGCGCTTGACGGACAGACGGGCTGATCCTCTCGGCGACATGCCGTCGACGGCGATCACCCGCCGTTGCCCCGAGGGAGCCTCCGCGGTGTTCCGGCCGGCGAGGTAGTCGCCGACCGCCCGGTCCAGAGCATCACCGTCGACGGCCGTGAGCACACGGCCGATCGTGGTCCGCGAGGGCGAGCGACGCCACTTGAGCGGATGCCGCCGGACCCCGACGGCCGTCAGCATGGCGTCCGAGGCTCGATCCGCCCCTGCAACTGACCACAAAAACGACAATTTGGAAGCGCTCAATGATTCACAGGGGAAGGATTTCTCGCCAACCAATCCTGCAATTCTCGATGGCGGAACTGATAAGACGAGCCCGCCACACGCAACAAGCCCGCTTGATAGGACCAGTGCATAAATCGCGCCACGCGCAGCGGGAGAATTCTGCGAACCCGCACCCCTAGAGTAAACAACAGAAAACGTCGGCTCGCGCTTGCGACGTTGAAGAATCCCAGGAACACTCCAAGGAGTAGCAAGTAGGACGCGAACTGCAGATCCGTAGCCCCATGAGCGGAAGGTGGGAACAGCCCTCCCGACCAATGCGCGACACCGATCGATGCGGGAACCCCTGCGGCAACCAAGATGCCAGCGGCAAGATTTCCCTTTACTTGATCGCGCGGATCAATAAAGTTCTCATCTCGATCCACCAGCAGGAGTGTGCCCGACGGGAGGAAGCGTCGCGTAACGCGAAGCCCGATGATTGTACGACAAAACCCGCACAGCAACAGCGCCAAGAATAGAGATAGAAGCACCGTTGCGGTGTGAGTTGCTGCGATGGGGGGTACGTCCTGATCAGAGGAGCGCTTGGCTATTGCCCACCCGAGGAGTCCCCCGAGTGCGACCATACCCGTAAATGTGAAAATCATGTAACGGACTTCCGGAATCCGCGCCGTCGAGCCGCTCTTCCTCATTGGTACGGATACTGGATATCTATCTCTCAATGTGAAGACATCACGCACCCCTTCCCATCCAATAATTACAGCGATTAGGAGCGTGAGTGCGTATCGTTCCACCGGGGAACCCATGATTGAATCAAAGGAAAGATATGGGGGGACCACGAGGAAGAGTGCGGCAAGGAACGGCAGTAGGAACACGACATCCAAGAGGCGGACGAGGTTCCTTCCTGGAATGGGCCACAATCGGTGCAAGAATAGGCTACTACTGTCGGAATGGCTGCATCCTGGATGGCTGCATGTTTGAAACCTCAGATGGCCAGCGAATGCCGCCAATCCGCGATGAATGAGATGTGGTGGGTATTTCTTGGGGCTGGTTGGATGATGTTCGGCTGAAGCTGGGATGAAATGCCTAAGCAAGTGATCTCGCACATCGCTGGGCGCGGCAAAGCTTAGAAGCTCTGCGGGATCTCGCGTATAGGTAAGGGTGTGCGGATCCCTCTCATAAACCGTTGCAGCCAGGTTGAGTCGCCATGGAGTATTAAGAGCTTGAGCTAGCGTGCCCGTTCGCGCCGTCCTGATCGCATCCAAGACAGGCTGCCATCGTTGCGGGTTGTCGGAACGATCTTCGAAATACTTGCACATCTGTTCCGAATCGACGGGATTGACCCGAATGCGGACCGCTTGTTGGAGCCGCAAATCCATCGTACCTAATTCGTCATACTGCTCAGTACGGCACGTAAGGATGATCGCGGCCCCGCCGCCAATATCGTGGTAACGGTTAAGTTGACTCAGAGCCCGAGCAGCCCGCCGCTCCGCGACAGGTGTAGCTTCCGTATCCATCTCATCAAGGCCATCAAGGACCGGCAGAATGAGGCGGGCGCGTACTAGATCTACGGCAGTTCCTCGCTTAACACCCCGCCCCTGGAGCAACGTCATCACGTAGTCAGCCACCCAGTCCTCGAATGGCAGGCCCAGATCCCAATCGGCCAGGGGCATTCGCAAGGGGACCGCCCCTCCTTCCCGCTGCCGGAGCTGCTGCAGGAGGAGTTCGATGGCAAGAACTGTTTTACCGGCACCTGAGGCACCCGTTACGACCAGCCGACGGTGCTGCAACCCTTCGTAGAAGGCCAGCACTCCAGATAGATCTCCCTGTCGTTCTACGGCTGGATCAGCCGGGTCAGACCAAGTGCAGGAAACAGGGATGCGGTGGGGGCTCCCAGCAAGGAGCTGAGCCCGCTGCTCTGTCTCCGACGCCTTGACCAGATCAGCCAGCATCTGGGCAACCGCACTCAGATCGAGCGCAGCCTCCTCATGGTCACGTTGATAGGACCACCAAGCTGCCACCAGAGGGGGCACGGTGGGTGCGAAGGCAACGAGGACAGCTGACATGCGGCCCAGCTCGTAGTGCTTCGTCAGCCACATCGCCAGAGCTACACCTGCCAGGGCAAGCAGGATGTATAGCCGTTTCCGTCTGAGCAACTGTGATCTCGCCACAGCTCATATGTGTACCGCATGCACTGCACCACGGGGACCGGCATCGAAGTGTTCGCCAGAACCGGCTCACGAGCCAGGCCGGGACCGGTCGACCAGTGTCGCCGGCGGCTTTCCAGCAGGTGGCGCGTCACGGTGTGACCGTTCCGGCATTCCATGATCGCGGCCTGCATGGCATCTGCCTGGGTGTTCAGGGTAGCCACTGAAGTCGAACTCGCGTTGTCGTAGGGGCTGACGGGCCTTGGTCCTCTGCGGTATCACCGGGGCGTGCGATATCCACAGGGTGGCGGGCTGACCGCCGAACGGCAGCAGCACCGCGAGGACTTACGCTTTCAGGCGGCCGAACGGTTCGCCAGGGGCGAGGCGAGCTCGTTGATCGCCAAAGACCTGCGTGTCAGTGTCCGGTCGGTGCAGTGATGGCGGCAGGCGTGGGACGAGGATGGTCCGCGTGCTCTGCGGTCGCAGGGGCCGGTGTCGTTGCCGAGGCTGAGCGGAAGAAGCAGTTCGCACAGCTGGAGGCGGAGCTGGCCAAGGGGCCGGCCGCACACGGCTGGGAGGACCAGCGGTGGACCCTGGCGCGGATCAGGACCGTGATCGGTCGGCGCTTCAGGGCGTGCGCAAGCTGCTGGTCAGCGACGGCTGGTCCTGCCGGGTCCCGGCCCGACGGGCCGTCGAGCGGGACGATGAAGCCGTGGCCGGCTGGGTGACAATCTCAACGTCCGCAAGGCCGCCGACGTGCAGGCGTGCGCGGCCTCCATGGACTGGCTGACCATCTACTACCTGCCGCCCTACGCCCCGACCTCAAACCCGTCGAAGGCATCTGGTCGCTCCTGCGACCCGGATGGCTGTCCAACGTCGCTTCCGGCACTCGCGACATTTCGTCCAGCGCATCCGACGCGGTCCGCGGCACATCCAGTACCGCAGCCACCTCGCAGACGGCTGCCTCGCCGAGACCGGCCTGACCATCAGCCCCGCCTGACCAAGGGCACGACACTACTGGCTGACCGGGCGATTTCTGCCGGAGTGGTCTGGGGCAGGTCCGGCGCGCGTTCGGCGAGCGGGTCGACGACCGCGCTGTCGGCACGGCGTGAACGTGCAGGTGGTCACCGACCCGGACAGACGGCTGCTGTGGCTCTCACCCGCGCTGCCGGGCCGTGCCCACGGCCTGACCGCCGCCCGCACCCATCGGATCATCCGGACCTGCGAGCGCCAAGGCGTTCCCATCCTGGCGGATCTTGCTTGCCAGGGCGGCGGCCCTGGCAGACCATGGGCATCAAATGCAGGCCCTTGGAGGACCCCACGCCCACGGAGAGACGTGACCTTCGCCGAGGGCGCCTCCACCATCCACACCGGCACCGCACCCCGCGCCATGGCGACCCTCCGCAACCTCGCCATCGGCCTGCTGCGAACCCTCGGAGCCGACAACATCGCCAAGACCACCCGGGCGGTCCGCGAGCAACCCGAACGAGTATTCCCCCCTTGGCATCACCAACAATTCCGACGCTCAGGGAACTTGATCAAGCCATGACGCATGCGTTGAGGCCGCCCTTCGCCGCAATCATGTGGCGATTCGCGACTCGAAGGCTCCCGGCCGTGCGCCCCTCACCTTTCCGGCCACTGCCTTCGTCGCCTTCGTCGAAGCACTCAAGAAGCCGGAAGAGTTCTGAGTTGCGATGGCGTCCCGAGACGTCACGTCACCGCACCGCCGCCCATCCACCTCGGACTCGAAGACTGGTACCCGCGCACCTCTCTTGCCTGCGAGCCGTTCCGCGGCCACAGGTCCCGAGAGGCGGGCTGAGTCACTCAGTAGAGCGGCTCGCGTCCGGTCACCCGCCGGTAGATCTCGTCCATGCGGTCGTCGTCGACTTCGAAGGTCCCGCCCTGGACGAAGAAGGCGCCCTCACGCAGCGCTGCGGAGAATACTTCGAGCATCTCCTCCACTGACAGATACTCGATCTCCGACTCGGCTCCTTCCAGCACGCCGACCACTCCGAGAGTGCGGTCCGAACGCCAGACGACCGCGTACATGTCGGTAGACGCCGACGTCAGCACGGGCAGCCAATCTCCCAGTGTGTCGAGATCGCGATGTCCCTGGCCGCGGATTCTCAGCGCTTCATCGAGGGCCGGGTAGAAATACCCGGGGATGAAGTAGGAGTCTCCTACGGTCTGCCCTGTTCGGTGCGCTGTTCCGTTGCACCATGTGTACCAATCTCGAACTGCCTGCGGTGCGTCGCCGATCTGAGCCGCCACGTCTTCAGCCGGGAGCCCGGGCCGTTCGAGGTCTCGCACCACGGGACGCTCGAGGTTCTGGAGACTGGCAGCGATGTCGTCCAAAAGGTTCGTTACTCTGCTCATGTTGACGTATCAGCGGCTCTGCCGCAGACCTCCTGACCGTGTTGTATCGCTCGTCGGGGCATCATTCGTCTTCAACGACCCAACCATCCTTCCGGGGCGACGTAGAATTGGTCTCCGTTCCGAATCCCATGTTGCGTGTAGAAGGCGCTCAGGAAACCACCTTGCCTGTTGTTCTCCGCCCTCTCCACCAGGGTCGTCACGGCACCACGCCCGCCCTCGGCAGAAGAGGCGAAGGGGTATTCCTCCCACGTCATGTCCGACGGCGGCCTGTCCAGCCCCTGCTGCGCATGGCGTCGGTTCCGGCGGATGTTACGGCGACCAGTCTGCCTGGTGACTATGGGGCTCTCGCCCCGGGCCAGTGCCTCGGCCAGGTTTTCGTTGACACCCGGGAAGTCGCGTTCGCTGAAGTGGGCGACGGGCAGGACGTTGACCGTGCCGGCGCTGCTCACCGCGAAGACCCGGCAAGGAGCCAGGCCGAGGACGTCCATTGCGGTAGCGGGGTTGTGGACGTACGTCATGGGGTTCGGCGCAGGCACCAGCCCCAGCGGATCCGGGCTCGCGTACCGTCCCGTGTCCGGGTCGTAGTGGCGGAAGAAGTTGTAGTGCAGGCCCGTTTCCGGGTCGGCGTACTGGCCGGGGAAGCGGAGGGGCGTGTACGCGGTGGCGTCGCGGTTCCAGGTGGTGGTGCCCCAGAGGGTGGCGCGGGTGTGCCAGGCGATGTGGCCGGTTTCGTCGACGAGTTCGGTGGGGGTACCGATCAGGTCGGTGACCAGGGCGAAGAAGCGGCGGTCGAGCTCGGACCGGTCGGCCGGGGAGAGCCGGCGCTCGGTCTGGGTGAGGGGGCGGTGGCCGTCGTGGTCCCAGGTGAGGGTGACGCCGGTGGTGGAGGTGGTCTCCTCCGCGAGGCGGGTGCCGTCCCAGGTGAAGTGAACCGTTTCGGCGGGTGAGCCGTCGGGGCCGACGCGGTGTTTGGCGGTGCGGCGGCCGAGCGGGTCGTAGGCGTAGGTCCAGCGGGTGCCGTCGGGCGTGGTGCAGGCGGTGAGGCGGTCCTCGGCGTCCCACTCGTAGCGCCAGATGCCGGGCTTGCGGGACAGGCGGGTCTTCCGGCGCGAGACGGTGCGCCCCGCGGCGTCGTACTCGTAGCGGACCCGGCCCGCCGTCAGCAGGCGGGTCCCGGTGTAGGAGCGGTCGCCCCGGGCCTCGGGGTGGGGTGCCTCGTCGGGCCAGGAGGCGTGGGTCTGGTTGCCGGCGGCGTCGTAGGCGTAGCGCTCACTCCAGCCGTCGGCGGTGACGGCGAGGGGGCGGCCGACCGGATCGAGTGCGAACTGCCGCACGGTACCGGTCAGGTGGTCGGTGAGGGCGGTGAGGTGGTCGTCCGGCCGGTAGGTGTAGGACCGGGAGCGCAGGGTGCGTCCCCGCGCGGCGAGGGACTGCTGGGCGGGGCGGCCGATCGCGTCCCAGGCGGTGGTGAGGGTCACCGGCTGGCGGGGACCGCCGAAGGCGCGCTCGAGTTCCCGGCCCAGCGCGTCGTGGCGGAAGGCCAGGGTGTGACCGTCGACGGTGAGGCGGGTGCGGTTTCCGGCGTCGTCGTAGGCGAGTTCGGTGACCACGCCGGTCGGGGTCGTGCGGGAGGTGCGGCGTCCGGCGGCGTCGTAGGTGTAGCGGGTGGTGCGGCCGTCGACGGTCTCGGACAGGACGCGGCCCAGGACGTCCCGTTCCAGTGCGAGGGCGGAGGTGGGGGAGACCGCGCGTATGAGGTGGCCGGCGGGGTCGTAGGTGTAGGTGGTGCGGGCGCCGTCGGCGTTCTTGGCCGTGGGCCGGTCCAGCGTGTCGTAGGTGTAGGTGATCTCCTGGCCGAGGGGCGTGGTGCGGGAGACGAGCCGGCCGGCCGGGTCGTGGGTGTAGGTGAGGGCGCGGCCGTCGAAGTCGGTCTCGGCGGTGAGGCGGCCGATGGGGTCGTAGCGGTAGTCCCAGGTGAGACCTCGGGGGGCGAGGACCTGGGCGAGGCGGAGTTCGGTGTCGTAGCGGAAGGCGTAGCGGACGCCGTCGGGGCCGGTGCGGGCGGTGAGCTTGTCGAAGTGTCCGTACTCGTAGCGGGTCTCGCCGCCGTTGGGGTCGGTGTGGGTGAGGCAGTTGCCCTCGCCGTCCCAGGTCCAGCTCTCGGTGGTGCCGTCCGGGGCGGTACGGCGGGAGAGGCGGCCTTCGGTGGTCCACTCCAGGCGGGTGACGGCGCCCAGCGGGTCGGTGAGGGTGACCGGGCGGCCGAAGGAGTCCCGGGTCAGGGACTCCGTCGCGCCCAGCGGGTCGGTCACCGACACGGGCAGGCCGGTGGCGTCGTTCGTCAGCCGGTGGGTGGCGCCCGCCGGGTCGGTGACGGAGGTGACGGCCCCGGTGGGGTCGTGGGTGAAGCGGGTCGTGGTGCCGTCGGGGGCGGTGACGACGGTGCGGTTGCCGCGGGGATCGTAGGTCTGGTGCCAGGTCGCGCCGTCCGGCCCGGTGATCGTCTCGGGGAGGTGGAGGCGGTTGTAGGCCGCGCGGGACCTGCTGCCGTCGGGAAGCTCCAGGGCGGTGAGGTCACCGGCCTCGTCGTAGGTGTAGCGGGTGGTCCGGCCGAGCGCGTCCGTACGGGACAGCAGGCGGTCCCGGTGGTCCCACTCCTGGTGAACGGTGTGGCCGAGCGGGTCGGTGACGGCGACGACCTGGTAGCGGTCGTTCATCCGGTAGGTGGTGGTCGCGCCCTGGGAGTTGGTGTAGCGGGTGACGCGCTCGCCGGTGTCCCCGTCGGTGTCGTAGGCGAGGCGCGAGGAGAGGACGCCCTCCGGCCCGACGGTCCGCACGACGCGTCCGCGGTCGTCGTAGACGTAGGTGAAGACGGAGCCGTTGCGGTCGGTCCAGGACGTGATGCGGTGGGCCTCGTCGTAGGTGAAGCGCAGCGGCAGGCCCGAGGAGTTCGTGACGCCGGTCAGGTCGGAGCGGCCGTCATAGGAGTACGCCATGACCTGCGCGGGCCCGTCCGGGGTACGCAGTAAGAGGGCGCCTACCAGGCCGGTGCCGGGGTCGGTGCGGACCTCGGCGTGGTAGCCGCCGAGGTGGACGAGGGCGGACGGGGTGCCGTCCGGGGCGCGGTCGTAGTGGATCTCGTTGCCGTTGCGGTCCTCCAGCGCCGCCAGCCACCAGATGTCCGGGCCGCTCTCCGGCGCGGCGCGGAAGACGCGGGTCAGGCCGGAGTGCGGGTCCGTGACGGCCAGCGCGTACCCGCTGCCCTCCTCCAGGCGTATGAGGGGGAACGGTTCGCCCTTTGCCGGCTGGACCTCGTCGCCGGTGCCGGGTTCACGCTCGTAGACGAGGGAGGAACCGTCCTCGCGGTGCCACCAGATGCCGTCCGCACCGCGTTCCAGGCGCTCGTCGAGCGTGGAGGCCCAGGAGGGGCCGAAGAAGCGGCCGTGACGGTAGGTGGACAGGTGGGTGCGGCGCAGGACCAGGGGGGGGACGCCGGGCAGTTCGAGGTCGGTCTGGGGGAGGAGCATCTCCCCGGTCGCCATGTCGATGGGGTCGTTCTCGCAGGTCTTGGCCGCGGCGGAGCGGGCCCTGCGGGTCAGCTCGGCTGAGGAGAGCCGGATGTCGCCGCCGGAGTGGTTTCCGTCCCTCCGCCCGGCGGCACCCGGCGTACGGGGGGAGTGCGGGCCGCCGGAGGAGGAGGGGCCGTTGCCGTCACCCCCGGCCGCGCGGGAGCGGAGGCGGTCGAGGGCGTCGGTGATGCGCTGCTCGTTGCGCTGGTGGTTGCGGGAGTTCGTCCGTATGCCGTTGGGCACGTTCTCGGTGAGGTGGCGGCCGACCTTCTTCAGGGCCTTCTCGGTTCCGTTGAGAGCGCCGTCGAGGACGGAGTCGAACGCCTGGGTGAAGGAGTCCCGGCCCTTGCTGCGGCCGAAGGCGCCCTTGGCGCGGGTGAGCGAGCGCAGGGCACTGGTCTGGAGGTCCTGGCCGTGGCGTGCCAGGCGGGTGGCGCCCTCCTCGTACTCCCTGTGATCGATACGGACCTGTCCGGCGCCGACCCCGCCCGCACCGGCGGAGTCCAGCCGCATCCCGTCCGAGGACGGTCCGCCGCCGGCGGAGGCGAGGGCCAGCCCTCCGTGGTGGCCACCGCCTTCCCCCGCGCCCGTGCCCGGTCCGGCGTCCGCGGGGAGGTCCAGGACGCCGGAGGCGATGTCCAGGACCACGTCCTCGGCCAGCTTCTCCAGCTTGCCGGTGACCGGTTCGGTCACCTCCGCGATGAGCCGGTCGACGATCTCCTCCTGCGCCTCCTTGATGATGCGTCGGATCAGCTCCCGCATCGCGGCGGTCTGAGCCGCGCCGATGAGGGCGGAGAGGCCGCCGGTGACGAAAGCCAGGCCGATGGAGATTCCGAGGGAGGCGGCCATGGCGCCCAGCTCGATCTCGGCCTTGATCTTCATGCCGTAGATGACGTCCGCGACCACGTCGCAGGCGGTGGCGAACGTCCGGGCGGCTTGCGGCACTTGCTCCAGATGGGAGGACTTCACCTTGCCCCAGTGCTCGGCCAGGGCGTCGACGGCCGCACCCTCGCTGGAGGCGATGACCCGGTTGACGACGGCGACGGCCTCCCCGCCGTGGGTCTCGAAGCGGTCGGCGAACTCCCGCATGGCCTCGGCCATCTCGCGGTAGTCGTCCTCGTCCACGTTGGGCCAGTTGATGCCGATGAAGTCCAGGATCTCGTCCAGCCACCCGGGCAGTACGTAGCCCAATCCCCGTCACCCCTCCCCGTCGGCGCGCTGAACCGCCGCGCCTGGCCGGTCACGCGTTCGGCGGCGTCGAACATCGTAGTGATCGGACACCCGCGCCCCACAGGTGTCGCCGGGAGTCGACCGAAAGGCGGTGGGCCGCTCGGCCACTGTCCACGTCACCCGGGGCCCGGCAGCGCGGCCCGGTACACACGGCCGGGACCGGTTCGGGCGGCCGGGCGTCCGGAAGGCGACCGCCCTCCGGGGCCACCGGCGGCCGGGACCACCGGCGCCCGGACGGCCTGTCGGTGCCGGGCGGTACCGTCGGATCATGTCCAACCAGGCGGGAAGCACCCAGGCGGGAAGCACGGGGAGCGGCGAACGGCGCCTCGCCGTCCTCGAAGGCGTCCTGGAGCGCATCACGTACGCCAACGAGGAGAACGGCTACACGGTCGCCCGGGTCGACACCGGCAGGGGCGCCGGTGACCTGCTCACGGTCGTCGGCGCGCTGCTCGGCGCCCAGGTCGGGGAGTCCCTGCGCATGGAGGGGCGCTGGGGGTCGCACCCGCAGTACGGCAAGCAGTTCCACGTCGAGAACTACACGACCGTGCTGCCGGCCACCGTCCAGGGCATCCGGCGTTACCTCGGCTCCGGCCTGGTCAAGGGCATCGGACCGGTCTTCGCCGACCGCATCACGCAGCACTTCGGGCTGGACACGCTCAGGATCATCGAGGAGGAGCCCAAGCGGCTCATCGAGGTGCCGGGGCTCGGCCCCAAGCGGACCAAGCGGATCGCCGACGCCTGGGAGGAGCAGAAGGCGATCAAGGAGGTCATGCTCTTCCTCCAGACCGTCGAGGTGTCGACGTCGATCGCCGTACGGATCTACAAGAAGTACGGCGACGCCTCCATCTCCGTGGTGAAGAACCAGCCCTACCGGCTCGCGGCCGACGTCTGGGGCATCGGCTTCCTCACCGCCGACAAGATCGCTCAGTCCGTCGGCATCCCGCACGACAGCCCCGAACGCGTCAAGGCGGGCCTTCAGTACGCGCTGTCGCAATCCGCCGACCAGGGCAACTGCTATCTGCCCGAGGAGCGCCTGATCGCCGACGCGGTCAAGCTGCTCCAGGTCGACACCGGCCTGGTCATCGAGTGCCTCGCCCAGCTGGCCGAGCCGCCCGAGGACGGCGGCGACCCGGGTGTCGTGCGCGAGAAGGTGCCCGGCCCGGACGGCGACGGCGGGGACCCGGTCACGGCCGTCTACCTCGTCCCCTTCCACCGGGCCGAGCTCTCCCTCGCCGCCCAGCTGCTGCGCCTGCTGCGCACCGGCGAGGACCGGATGCCCGGCTTCCGGGAGGTGGCGTGGGACAAGGCGCTGACCTGGCTGAAGGGCCGTACCGGCGCCGACCTGGCCCCGGAGCAGGAGGCGGCCGTCAAGCTGGCGCTGACCGAGAAGGTCGCCGTGCTGACCGGCGGCCCCGGCTGCGGCAAGTCCTTCACGGTCCGCTCGATCGTGGAGCTGGCCCGCGCGAAGAAGGCCAAGGTGGTGCTCGCCGCGCCCACCGGCCGGGCCGCCAAGCGCCTGGCCGAGCTGACCGGCGCCGAGGCGTCCACCGTCCACCGCCTGCTGGAACTGAAGCCCGGCGGCGACGCCGCCTACGACCGGGACCGCCCGCTCGACGCCGATCTGGTCGTGGTCGACGAGGCGTCCATGCTGGACCTGCTGCTCGCCAACAAGCTGGTCAAGGCGGTCCCGCCCGGCGCCCACCTGCTCTTCGTCGGGGACGTGGACCAGTTGCCCAGCGTCGGCGCCGGGGAGGTGCTGCGCGATCTGCTCGCCGACGGCAGCCCGATCCCGGCCGTGCGGCTGACGCGCGTGTTCCGCCAGGCCCAGCAGTCGGGCGTGGTCACCAACGCCCACCGGATCAACGCCGGGCAGCACCCGGTCACCGACGGCATGAAGGACTTCTTCCTCTTCGTCGAGGACGACACCGAGGAGGCCGGCCGGCTCACGGTCGACGTCGCCGCCCGCCGCATCCCCGCCCGGTTCGGCCTGGACCCGCGCCGGGACGTCCAGGTGCTGGCCCCCATGCACCGGGGTCCGGCCGGGGCGGGCACCCTCAACGGCCTCCTCCAGCAGGCCATCACCCCCGGCCGTCCCGAGGTGCCCGAGAAGCGGTTCGGCGGCCGGGTCTTCCGCGTCGGCGACAAGGTGACCCAGATCCGCAACAATTATGAGAAAGGGAAGAACGGCGTCTTCAACGGCACCGTGGGCGTGGTCACCTCGCTCGACCCGGTCGACCAGCGCCTGACGGTGCTGACCGACGAGGACGAGGAGGTCCCGTACGAATTCGACGAACTGGACGAACTGGCCCACGCCTACGCGGTCACCATCCACCGCTCCCAGGGCAGCGAGTATCCGGCCGTCGTGATCCCGGTGACCACGGGCGCCTGGATGATGCTCCAGCGCAATCTGCTCTACACGGCGGTCACCCGCGCCAAGAGGCTGGTGGTCCTCGTCGGGTCGCGCCGGGCGATCGGCCAGGCGGTGCGCACGGTGTCGGCGGGCCGGCGCTGCACGGCGCTCGACTTCCGCCTCGCGGGCCCCTGAGGCCCGCCGCGGCGCCCTTCACCGGTCCCCGTACCGGCCCCGCACCGGCCTCCGGGTAAAAATGATCGATCAAACGAGTCGTGAAGGTCACAAGCCACTTCCGGAAGGGGAACACAAGGGGCAGGATGAGCAAGTTGACGGCACTGAGTGCCGTCAATAGGCCCGATGGTCGACCCCGAGTGCACTCTCCTGAGCCAAGTGGGGGATGGTAGAGACAGTCAGGGCACCTCGAAGATGAGGCACTACGTCGGTGAGGGAAGACGTGAGCGACAACTCTGTAGTACTGCGGTACGACGGCAGCGAGTACACCTACCCGGTGATCGACAGCACCGTCGGCGACAAGGGCTTCGACATCGGCAAGCTGCGCGCCCAGACCGGTCTGGTGACGCTGGACAGCGGGTACGGCAACACCGCCGCCTATAAATCCGCCATCACCTACCTGGACGGCGAGGCGGGCATCCTCCGGTACCGCGGCTACCCGATCGAGCAGCTCGCCGAGCGCTCCACCTTCCTTGAGGTGGCCTACCTGCTGATCAACGGCGAGCTGCCGACCGTCGACCAGCTCACCGCGTTCCAGAACGACATCACGCAGCACACCCTGCTGCACGAGGACGTCAAGAACTTCTACAAGGGGTTCCCGCGCGACGCCCACCCGATGGCCATGCTGTCGTCGGTCGTCTCGGCGCTGTCCACCTTCTACCAGGACAGCCACAACCCGTTCGACGAGACGCAGCGCAACCTCTCCACGATCCGCCTGCTCGCCAAGCTCCCGACGATCGCGGCGTACGCCTACAAGAAGTCGATCGGCCACCCGTTCGTCTACCCGCGCAACGACCTGAGCTACGTAGAGAACTTCCTGCGCATGACCTTCTCGGTCCCGGCCCAGGAGTACGAGCTCGACCCGATCGTGGTCTCGGCGCTGGACAAGCTGCTGATCCTGCACGCGGACCACGAGCAGAACTGTTCGACCTCCACGGTCCGCCTGGTCGGCTCCTCGCAGGCGAACATGTTCGCCTCCATCTCGGCCGGCATCAACGCCCTGTGGGGTCCGCTGCACGGCGGCGCCAACCAGTCGGTGCTGGAGATGCTGGAGGGCATCCGCGACGCCGGCGGCGACGTCGACTCCTTCATCCGCAAGGTGAAGAACAAGGAGGACGGCGTCCGACTGATGGGCTTCGGCCACCGGGTCTACAAGAACTTCGACCCGCGCGCCAAGATCATCAAGGCCGCGGCGCACGACGTCCTGTCCGCTCTCGGCAAGTCCGACGAGCTGCTCGACATCGCCCTGAAGCTGGAGGAGCACGCGCTCTCCGACGACTACTTCGTCTCGCGCAGCCTCTACCCGAACGTCGACTTCTACACCGGCCTGATCTACCGGGCCATGGGCTTCCCGACCGAGATGTTCACGGTCCTGTTCGCCCTCGGCCGCCTGCCGGGCTGGATCGCCCAGTGGCACGAGATGATCAAGGAGCCGGGTTCCCGCATCGGCCGTCCGCGCCAGATCTACACCGGCGTGGTCGAGCGTGACTTCGTGCCGGTCGAGGAGCGCTGAGGTTCGTCCCTCTTCCCGGGCCCTGGGCCTGGGCCACGGGCCCCGTATCCGGACCGCCGGTGCGGGGCCTGTCGCATGCCGCGCGTGCGGGCTGACGGCCGGCTGCGCGGGCCCGTCGTGTGTGCGGGCCGGACGGGCGGGTGCGGCGCCGCCCGTCGCGCGTGCGGGCCCGCCCCGCCCCACGGGTCCTGGAACGGCAGAAGGCGCCCCGGCACGCCGGTCCCCCCACGGGCCGGCGACCAGGGCGCCTTCTCATGTCCCGGTGCGGATTCCCCCCACGGGATCCGGCCGGGCGCCTGTGAGGACAGCGCCTGAATCGCTGTGTGGGCGCGGCGGGCGGAACCCGCCGCGCTCGTGCAGTCGCAGTGTGCGGTCTGCCGGGACAGCGCACGCCCGGGAGGGCCGCTCAAAGCTTCCCGGTGTACGTGCCCCGGCAACGCTCCTCCGGGCTCTCGATGTCGCTCGAGCCGGAGGTACCCCCAACTGAGGAAGTCCCCCAAGACATCCTCAGATGCCAGGAAGCGCCCCCCAAGACGCTGCCTGACATCGCCAACTTAGACCTTCGAACCCCTTCGATGGTTACGTTCGCGTCACTGTGATCTGCGTCTCTTGCATATGTCCTTTAGATGCGCAAGAGCCCCGATACGTCGATCGAGGCGCGATCGTAAGGATGATGCGCGAGCCTTGTGAAGAGCTTATGTGAGGCGGCGGTTCAGTGAAAGGCCCGAAGGCGCAGGCTGTTCGTGACGACGAACACGGAGGAGAGGGCCATCGCCGCTCCGGCGATCATCGGGCTCAGCAGTCCGGCGGCGGCCAGCGGCAGCGCCGCCACGTTGTAGCCGAAGGCCCAGACCAGGTTTCCCTTGATCGTGCCCAGCGTCGCGCGGGCCAGCCGGATCGCGTCCGCGGCCACCCGCAGGTCCCCGCGCACCAGCGTCAGGTCGCCCGCCTCGATCGCCGCGTCCGTGCCCGTGCCCATCGCCAGGCCCAGGTCGGCGGCGGCCAGCGCGGCGGCGTCGTTCACCCCGTCGCCGACCATGGCGACCGTCCGCCCCTCGCCCTGGAGCCGCCGTACGGCGGCGACCTTGTCCTCGGGCAGCACCTCCGCGATCACCTGGTCGATCCCCACGGCGCGGGCCACCGCCTCCGCCACCGCCCGGTTGTCCCCGGTCAGCAGCACCGGCGTCAGGCCGAGCGCGCGCAGCTCGCGCACCGCCTCGGCGCTGGTGTCCTTCACCGCGTCGGCGACGGCGACCACCCCGCGCGCCACCCCGTCCCAGCCGACCACGACGGCCGTACGGCCCTCCCGCTCGGCCTTCTCCCTGGCGCGCGCCGTCTCCCGCGAGAGGGGACCGGTGTGCTCGGCCAGGCGCCCCACGGCCACCTCACGGCCCTCCACGCGCGCGCGGACGCCGCGCCCGGGCACGTTCACGAAGTCCCGCGCGGCGGGCAGCGGGCCGACCCGCTCCGCGGCAGCGGCGGCGATCGCCCGGCCCACCGGGTGCTCGGAGGCGTCCTCGACGGCGCCCGCGAGCCGCAGGAGCTCCTTCTCGTCGGTGCCCTCGGCGGCGTACACCTCCTGGAGGATCATGCGGCCGGTGGTCACGGTGCCGGTCTTGTCCAGGACGACGGTGTCGACGCGGCGCGTGGACTCCAGGACCTCCGGGCCCTTGATGAGGATGCCGAGCTGCGCCCCGCGCCCGGTGCCGACCATCAGCGCGGTCGGCGTGGCCAGGCCCAGCGCGCACGGGCAGGCGATGATCAGTACCGCGACGGCCGCGGTGAACGCGGCGGCCGTGTCGCCGGTGGTGCCCAGCCAGCCGCCGAAGGTGGCGGCGGCGATCAGCAGCACGGCCGGGACGAAGATCCCGGAGACGCGGTCCGCGAGGCGCTGCACCTCGGCCTTCCCGCTCTGCGCGTCCTCCACCAGCTTCGCCATCCGCGCGAGCCGCGTGTCGGCGCCGACCCGGGTGGCCTCGACGACCAGCCGCCCGCCGGCGTTGACCGTGGCGCCGGTGACCGGGTCGCCCGGCACCACGTCCACCGGGGCGGACTCGCCGGTCAGCAGGGCGGCGTCGACCGCGGAGGAGCCCTCCACGACGGTGCCGTCCGTGGCGATCTTCTCGCCGGGGCGGACGACGAACCGGTCGCCGACGGCCAGCCGGTCCACCGGGATCCGCACCTCGCGCCCGTCCCGGAGCACGGCCACGTCCTTGGCGCCGAGTTCCATCAGCGCCCGCAGCGCGGCACCGGCGCGCCGCTTGGAGCGGGCCTCCAGGAAGCGGCCGAGGAGCAGGAAGGCGGTGACCCCGGCGGCGACCTCCAGGTAGATCGTCGAGGCGCCGTCCGCGCGGGAGACGGTGAGGTCGAAGCCGTGCCGCATGCCCGGCATGCCCGCCTCGCCGAGGAACAGCGCCCACAGCGACCAGCCGAACGCGGCCAGCGTGCCCAGGGAGACCAGCGTGTCCATGGTCGCCGCGCCGTGCCGCAGATTGGTCCAGGCGGCGCGGTGGAAGGGCAGACCGCCCCAGACGACGACGGGCGCGGCGAGGGTCAGCGAGAGCCACTGCCAGTTGTCGAACTGGAGCGCCGGGACCATCGCGAGCAGGACGACGGGGGCGGCGAGCAGGGCGGAGACGGCCAGTCGCCGGCGCAGGGACGCCAGCTCCGGGTCGTCCGCCCCGTCCCCGGCCGTGGTGGGCGTCTCCCGCCGCGGGGGTTCGGGTTCGCGTGCCGTGTAACCGGTCTTCACCACGGTCGCGATCAGGTCGGCGACCTCGGTGCCGGCGGGGAAGGTGATCCGGGCCTTCTCCGTCGCGTAGTTCACCGTGGCGGTGACGCCGTCCATGCGGTTGAGCTTCTTCTCCACGCGGGCCGCGCAGGACGCGCAGGTCATTCCGCCGATGAGCAGCTCGGCCTCCGAGAGCTCCGGCGCGGTGTCCTGGGGCGTACGGGCGGTGGTGCTGGTCATCTCGGGACTCCAGGCGGCGACGGGTCGGGGCTCCGGGCGGCGCCGGGCCGGGCCGCGCGGCGCCGGGGGAGGCGGCGGGCGGCCCGGCCCGGCGGGCTCGGCCGGGTGCGGCGGGTTCTGCCGGGTGCGGCGGCGGTGCCTCAGACGGTGCCGACGAGCTCGAAGCCCGCCTCGTCGACGGCCGCGCGCACGGCCGCCTCGTCGAGCGGGGCCGCGGAGACGACGGTGACCTCACCGGTGGAGGCCACGGCCCGCACCGAGCTGACGCCGGGGATCGCGGAGATCTCGCCGGAGACGGCGCCCTCGCAGTGTCCGCAGCTCATTCCGCTCACCTTGTAGACGGTGGTGACGGAACCCGGGGTGTCGGTCTGGGCGGTCATGTCGCATCTCCTCGTCGGGGTTTGGGTACGGGGCTGCTGTCCCTGGACGGGTGCCCACGCGGCCGCGTGCCACGGGGGCGGCGGGCCGGTGAGGCGGTGTGCCACCGGGGCGGCGGGCCGCGAGAGCCGTGCCGCGCAGGCGGCGCCCGGGGCAGGCCGGGCCGTGGGACGCGCCCCGAGGGGCCGGTGCGACCCACGGTGGGATCCCACATCCTCCACTGTACCCCTAGGGGGTATGGACGTCGTTCACCGCGGGGCGGCATGCCGGAGGAGGCTCCTCCGGCACCACCGGCTCTGCCCGGCTCCTCCGGTCGCTCCGGCTCTGCCCGGCTCCTCCGGTCGCTCCGGCCCCGGTGCGCCACCGCGCGGAGCGGGCCCCGCGGTGTGGGGGGTGCGGCGGGGGGCCGCGATGGCCGTGGATAGCGTGGCACCCGAGGCCGGGCGGGTTCGGAGGGTCCGGGCGGATCGGCCGGGAAGGACGGGACGCGCGTGCGAGCGGTGGTGTTCGAGCGGTACGGGGAGCCGGCCGGGGTCCGGGAGGTGGCCGACCCCCGGCCCGCCCCGCACGGGGTCGTGGTGCGCGTCGAGGCCACCGGGCTGTGCCGCAGCGACTGGCACGGCTGGCAGGGCCACGATCCCGATATCACCCTGCCGCACGTGCCCGGCCACGAACTCGCCGGTGTCGTCGAGGCGGTGGGCGAGCGGGTCACCGCCTGGCGCCCCGGCGACCGGGTCACCGTGCCCTTCGTCTGCGCCTGCGGCACCTGCGCGGCGTGCGCGGCGGGCGACCAGCAGGTGTGCGAACGGCAGACACAGCCCGGCTTCACGCACTGGGGCTCCTTCGCCGAGTACGTCGCCCTGGACCACGCCGACGTGAACCTCGTCGCCGTCCCCGAGGACATGTCCTTCGCGACGGCGGCCTCGCTCGGCTGCCGGTTCGCCACCGCGTTCCGGGCGGTGGTGCGGCAGGGCCGGGTGGCGGCGGGGGAATGGGTCGCGGTGCACGGGTGCGGCGGGGTGGGCCTGTCGGCGGTGATGATCGCGGCGGCCTCGGGCGCGCGGGTCGTCGCCGTCGACGTGTCACCGGCGGCGCTGGAACTGGCGCGGACCTTCGGGGCGGCACGGTGCGTGGACGCCGCCCGGACCGAGGACACGGCGGCGGCGGTCCGCGAGCTCACCGGCGGCGGCGCCCACCTCTCCCTCGACGCGCTCGGCTCCCCGGCGACCTGCGCCGCCTCCGTCGACGGCCTGCGCCACCGGGGCCGCCACGTCCAGGTCGGCCTGCTGCCCTCGGCGTCCGGCACCACGCCCGTCCCGATGGCCCGCGTGATAGCCCTGGAGCTCGAACTGCTCGGCAGCCACGGCATGGCCGCGCACACCTATCCGCCGATGCTGGAGCTGGTCCGCTCCGGCGCGCTGCGGCCGGAGCTGCTGGTCACCTCCACCCTCCCGCTGGACGCGGCCCCCGCCGCCCTGGCCGCGCTGGGGACGGCCCCCGGGGCGGGGATGACGGTCATCGAACCGTGGAGCCGGCCCCGGGACTGACCACCCCGGTACTGTCCCCGGGACGCCCCCGGTGGGCGGCCCACTCGTGGTCGAGGACCGCCATGAGGACCTCGTCGACCCACGCACCGTCGCGCCAGGCCGCCTCGCGCCGTACGCCCTCCACCACGAAGCCCGCCTTCTCGTACACCCGCCGGGCCCGGTGGTTGTGGCCGTAGAGCTCCAGGGCGATGCGGTGCAGGCCCAGTCGCTCGAACCCGTGGCCGACGATCAGCCGGGTCGCCTCGGTGCCGATGCCGCGCCCGCGGCCCCGGGGGCCGAGGAGGGTGCGGAAGGCGCAGGCGCGGGCGGCGGGGTCCCACTCGTACAGGACGACCTCGCCGAGGAGCTCGCCGGTGACGCGGTCGGTGACGGCGAGGTCGAGCCGGTCGGGCGCTCCGGCGCGGGAGCCGTACCAGGAGCGCAGATGTTCCAGGGTCAGCTCGGTCGACGGCTCGAACGTGAAGCGGATGACCTCCGGGTCGCGCAGGATCTCGTGCATGACGTCCGCGTCGGCCTCGGTGAACGGCCGCAGCACGGCTTTCCCGCCGGTCAGGACCGGCTTGACGGTGAAGTCCATACGACGACCATGCCGCAGCCGGTGGCGGGGCCCGCGGCGGGGTCCGGGGCGGGGCCCGCGATGGGTTCAGCCCGCTCCCCGGGGGCGGTTGCCCGGGCGGGAGGCGACCCAGGCCCGGACCGTGTCGGCGTACCAGTACGGCTTGCCGCCCTCCACGTGGTCGGGCGGCGGCAGCAGGCCGTGTTTGCGGTAGGAGCGCACGGTGTCCGGCTGCACCCGGATGTGGGCCGCGATGTCCTTGTAGGTCCAGAGCCGTCGATCGGCCATGTCGTGCACCTCCCCGCGCGCACCGCGGCGGCGGCCGGGGACGACCGTCCCTCGGGAGCCGGGCACGCGCTGATGATGACCAAGCCAGTGACCGGTGAACGAGGGCGGGCGCCGGCCGGGCAGGGCCCGTGCGCGGGCGTGACGGAAGACCCGCACGCCCGCGACATGCGTGACACGAACGGGGACTTCGTGACAGAAGTACCGCAATGACGCCAGCCCGCGCCGGGGCGCGCCGAGTTGACAACGTCGGGTCGCCCGTGCTTTTCCCAGCCCCCTCGCCGTGCCGCGGCGCGGGCGATCCGCCCCGCCCCACCCCTGCCCCATCCCGGCCGTTCCCCCGCCCGGACAGATGACGGGCCGCCCCGGCGGGCAGGACTAGAAAACCGGGGCGAGCCGCGACGAAGGGGTCACGATGACGTACGACCTGATCACCATGGGGCGGATCGGAGTGGACCTCTACCCGCTGCAAGCGGGCGTCCCGCTGTCGCGGGTCACGTCCTTCGGCAAGTTCCTCGGCGGCTCGGCGGCCAACGTGGCGGTCGCCGCCGCCCGCCTCGGGCGCCGTACGGCGGTGATCACCCGCACCGGCGACGACCCGTTCGGCGCCTACCTCCACGAGGCGCTGCGCGGCTTCGGCGTCGACGACCGCTGGGTCACCTCGGTCCCCGGGCTGCCGACGCCCGTCACCTTCTGCGAGGTCTTCCCGCCGGACGACTTCCCGCTGTACTTCTACCGGCAGCCCAAGGCCCCCGACCTGGAGATCGACGCCCGCGAGCTCGACCTCGACGCCGTCCGCGCCGCCCGGCTGTTCTGGGTGACCGGTACCGGACTGAGCGAGGAGCCCAGCCGCACGGCGACCCTGGCCGCCCTGGCCCACCGCGCCAAGGCCGGGCCGACGGTCTTCGATCTCGACTGGCGCCCCGTGTTCTGGTCCGACCCCGACGCCGCCCGCCCCTTCTACGGGGAGGCCCTGCGCCACACCACCGTCGCCGTCGGCAACCTCGACGAGGTGGAGATCGCCACCGGCGTCCGCGAACCGCACGCCGCCGCCCGCGCGCTCCTGGCCGCCGGCGTGGAACTCGCCGTCGTCAAACAGGGCCCTAAGGGGGTCCTGGCCGTGGCCCGGGACGGCACCTCGGCCGAGGTGCCCCCGCTGCCGGTGACGGTCCTCAACGGCCTCGGCGCCGGTGACGCCTTCGGCGGCTCGCTCTGCCACGGCCTGCTCGCAGGCTGGGACCTGGAGCGGACCATGCGGCACGCCAACGCGGCCGGTGCCATCGTCGCCTCCCGTCTGGAATGCTCCTCCGCGATGCCCACCCTCGACGAGGTGGCGGCGGCGCTCGCCGCCGGGGCCGTGCGGTGAGACCGATGCCCCCGCCGTGCCTGTCCCTGTCCCTGCCCCTCGCCCCTCTGTCCCTGCCGTCCCCGCTGTTTCTGCCGCCATGCGGCCACCTGAACCCCGGTGGTGCTTGTACGGTGCAGGCAGCGCGGCGCCGCGGGCGCGCCACCCTCACCGTCCGATCGCCGGACCAGGAGGCGCCGTTCGCGCCGTCCGCGCCGTTCACCGGGCGAGGGCCCGCGCCCCGCGGCGCCCGGACACCGATCGCCTCCGGCGCGGGAGACCGCTTCGCCCTGGCAGGAGCGAAGAGCGAGCGTCGACTCCCCGCCCGCTACGGCCCCGCGCCGGAGGTGCCACGCACACGGGGCCGGCCGCCGGACCCCGGAGGCGGGCGCCGTCCCGGTGTGTCTCCTGTCTACGCGGAGACCGAAACGCCCGACACTGTGTCGGGCGCGTCCCCGCCCCGGGCCTGATGGGATGGACTCAGGCCGCGACCGCGACCCGGCCGTCGCCGGTCACGGCCCGTGAGCTGTACGAACGGCACGTCTGGACCCGACGCCGCCCTGTGTGAAGGAGTTCTCGGTCATGACGAACATCGTCAACCACTGGATCGGCGGAAAGACCGTCGAAGGCGCCTCGGGCACCTATGGGCCGGTGACCGACCCGGCGACCGGCGCGGTCACCACGAAGGTCGCCTTCGCCTCCGCCGAGGAGGTGGACGCGGCGGTCGCCGCCGCCAAGGAGGCCTTCGTCTCCTGGGGCCAGTCGTCCCTGGCCCAGCGGACGACGGTCCTGTTCCGGTTCCGCGCGCTGCTGGACGCGCACCGCGACGAGATCGCCGCCCTGATCACCGCCGAGCACGGCAAGGTGCACTCCGACGCGCTCGGCGAGGTGGCGCGCGGCCTGGAGATCGTCGACCTGGCCTGCGGCATCAACGTGCAGCTGAAGGGCGAGCTGTCGACGCAGGTCGCCAGCCGTGTCGACGTGGCCGCGATCCGGCAGCCGCTCGGGGTCGTCGCCGGCATCACGCCGTTCAACTTCCCGGCCATGGTGCCGATGTGGATGTTCCCGCTCGCCATCGCCTGCGGCAACACCTTCGTGCTGAAGCCCAGCGAGAAGGACCCGTCGGCCTCCGTACGCCTCGCGGAACTGCTGTCCGAGGCCGGTCTGCCGGACGGCGTCTTCAACGTCGTGCACGGCGACAAGGTGGCCGTGGACCGCCTCCTGGAGCACCCGGACGTCAAGGCCGTCTCCTTCGTCGGGTCCACCCCGATCGCCCGCCACATCCACACCACCGCCTCCGCCAACGGCAAGCGGGTGCAGGCCCTGGGCGGCGCCAAGAACCACATGCTGGTCCTGCCGGACGCCGACCTGGACGCGGCGGCGGACGCGGCCGTCTCGGCGGCCTACGGCTCCGCGGGCGAGCGCTGCATGGCGATCTCCGCGGTCGTCGCGGTCGGCTCGATCGGCGACGAGCTGGTGGAGAAGATCCGCGAGCGCGCCGAGAAGATCAAGATCGGTCCGGGCGACGACCCGGCCTCCGAGATGGGCCCGCTGATCACCCGGGCGCACCGCGACAAGGTCGCCTCCTACGTGCGGAACGCGGCGGCCGAGGGCTGCGAAGTCGTCCTGGACGGCACCGGGTTCACCGTCGACGGCTACGAGGACGGCCACTGGATCGGCATCTCGCTGC
This sequence comes from Streptomyces sp. NPDC052020, assembly GCF_040680575.1. Lineage (NCBI taxonomy): Bacteria > Bacillati > Actinomycetota > Actinomycetes > Kitasatosporales > Streptomycetaceae > Streptomyces > Streptomyces sp. NPDC052020. Next base: position 22,696 of record NZ_JBFAWY010000003.1, on the reverse strand, counting down.
TGGACCGGGTGCCGACCACGGCCACGGCGTACCGGGACGAGATCTTCGGCCCGGTGCTGTGCGTGCTGCGCGCCGGGACCTACGAGGAGGGCGTGGCCCTCATCAACGCCTCACCGTTCGGCAACGGCACCGCGATCTTCACCCGGGACGGCGGCGCGGCCCGCCGCTTCCAGCTGGAGGCCGAGGCCGGCATGGTCGGCGTCAACGTGCCGATCCCGGTCCCCGTCGGCTACCACTCCTTCGGCGGCTGGAAGGACTCGCTCTTCGGCGACCACCACATCTACGGCAACGACGGCACGCGCTTCTACACCCGCGGCAAGGTCGTCACCACCCGCTGGCCGGACCCGGCCGACGCTCCGGCCGGCGTGGACCTGGGCTTCCCGCGCAACCACTGAGCCCGCCCGGCGCCCCGGCCCCGGGGCCGCGCCGCGACCCCCGCCGGGCTGGTGTCGATCCCGGGGTCCCGGGGTCCCGGGGTCCCGGGGACCCGGGGTTTTGCGGGTTCGCAGTCCCGGAGTCCCGGCGTCCCGAAGGAGCCCGCGCCCGAGCGGGGCCCGGCCCCCGGCGCGCGCCGCCGCCTACCGCCGCCTACCGCCGTCGCGGTACGCGGCCGGGTGCCGTACTCCCGCGGGAGGGGCGGAGGTTCGGCTCAGGGGCCGCCCCGGTTGTCGGTGGCGGCCCGTACCGTGGACGCATGGATCTTCGACTGCCCGGACTGCGGGGGCCGCGCGGGCCCCGGCGGCTGCTCGCCGCCGTGGCCGCCGTGGCCGTCCTCGCCGGTGCCGGTACATGGACGGCCGTCGCCTCCGACGACGCGCCCCCGGTGCACCGCGCCGACCGGGTCATGGCCGTGGCCGACGGGGTGCGCCTGGACACCTCGTACTTCACGGCCGGTCCCGCCGGCCGCCGCCCGGCGGTCCTGCTGGCGCACGGCTTCGGCGGCAGCAAGGCCGATGTGCGCGCACAGGCGGAGCGCCTGGCCGAGGACGGGTACGCGGTGCTGACCTGGTCGGCGCGCGGCTTCGGCGGCTCGACCGGGAAGATCGGGCTGAACGACCCGGACGGCGAGGTCGCGGACGTCTCCCGGCTGATCGACTGGCTGGCCGGGCAGCCCCAGGTGGAACTCGACGCGAAGGGCGACCCGCGCGTGGGCGTGGCCGGCGCCTCGTACGGCGGCGCGGTCGCGCTGCTGGCCGCCGGGCACGACGACCGGGTGGACGCCATCGCCCCGGCGATCACCTACTGGGATCTCGCCGACGCCCTCTTCCCCGGTGGCGTGTTCAAGAAGCTGTGGGCCGGTCTCTTCGTCAACTCGGGCGGTGGCTGCCACCGGTTCGAGCCCCGGCTGTGCCGGATGTACGAGCGGGTCGCCGCCTCCGGCACCCCGGACGCCGAGGCACGCGCGCTGCTCCAGGCGCGCTCCCCCTCGGCCGTCGCCGACCGAGTCGACGTGCCCACGCTGCTGGTGCAGGGCCAGTCCGACTCCCTCTTCCCGCTCGGCCAGGCCGACGAGGCGGCGCGGGCGATCCGGGCCAACGGCGCCCCCGTCGCCGTCGACTGGATCGCGGGCGGCCACGACGGCGGGGACCAGGAGACCGGCCGCGTCCACACCCGTGTACGGGCCTGGTTCGACCGCCATCTGAAAGGCGACGAGGGCGCCCGTACGGGACCGGCGTTCCGCGTCACCCGCACCGGAGGCGTCGACTCCACGGACGGGCGGGCCCAGTCGAGGGGCGCGACCGCGGACCGCTACCCCGGCCTGCGCGGCGGCCCGCGGGACATCCCGCTCACCGGCGGCGAGCAGCGTTTCGACAACCCCCCGGGCGGCACCCCGCCCGCCGTCTCCGCCCTGCCCGGCCTCGGCGGCGCCGGCGGTCTGTCCCGGCTGTCCTCCCTGGGCGTCGGCGTCTCGCTCGACTTCCCCGGCCAGTACGCCCGGTTCGACTCGGCCCCCCTCGGCGGCGACCTGCGCGTCACCGGATCGCCGGCCGTCACCGTCCGGGTGCGCTCCACCCGTGACGACGCCGTGCTCTTCGCGAAGCTCTACGACGTCGGCCCCGGCGGCACCCGCCCGGTCCTGCCCGCCCAGCTGGTCACGCCGGTCCGTGTCGAGGGCGCGAGGACCGGCGAGGACGTGACGATCACCCTCCCGGCCATCGACCACGAGGTGGAGAAGGGCCACCGGCTGCGGCTGGTCCTCGCCTCCACCGACCTGGGCTATGCCTCCCCGACGGCCCCGGCCGCCCACACCGTCTCCCTGGTGAGCGACCTGAGCGTCCCGACGGCACCCGGCCTGGCCACCGCCGCCGCCCCGCTGCCCGCGTGGGTGTGGTGGCTGCCCGCCGCCGGCGCGCTGGCCGCGGCGGCGCTGCTGCTGTCGTCACGCCGCCGCACCGCCGCCCCCGCACCGGACCCCGCGCTCGCCGCCGTCCCCCTCCAGATCACCGGCCTGAGCAAGCGGTACGCGGGCTCGGCGGACCGCTACGCCGTCCGGGACCTGTCCTTCCGCGTCGAGAAAGGCCAGGTGCTCGGCCTGCTGGGACCCAACGGCGCGGGCAAGACGACCACCCTGCGCATGCTCATGGGCCTCATCCGGCCGGACGCCGGCGAGATCCGCGTCTTCGGCCACGCCGTCCGGCCCGGAGCGCCCGTCCTGTCGCGGGTCGGCGCCTTCGTGGAGGGCGCGGGCTTCCTGCCCCACCTCTCCGGCCGGGAGAACCTGGAGCTGTACTGGCGGGCGACCGGCCGCCCGCCCGAGGACGCGCACCTGGACGAGGCCCTGCGGATCGCCGGCCTGGGCGACGCCCTCGCCCGCGCGGTGCGCACCTACTCGCAGGGCATGCGCCAGCGCCTCGCCCTCGCCCAGGCCATGCTCGGCCTGCCGGAACTGCTGATCCTCGACGAACCCACCAACGGCCTCGACCCACCCCAGATCCGCGAGATGCGGGAAGTGATGATCCGTTACGCCGCCACCGGGCGGACCGTGATCGTCTCCAGTCACCTGCTCGCCGAGGTCGAGCAGTCCTGCACCCACCTCGTCGTCATGGACCGGGGCCGGCTCGTCCAGGCGGGCCCGGTCGGCGAGATCACCGGTTCCGGCGACACGCTCCTGATCGGCACCGGCGTGCCCGTGGCGGAGCCCGTCGCCGAGAAGGTCGCCGCCCTGCCGGGCGTCGCCTCCGTCGTGCCCACCGACGACGGGCTGCTGGTCCGGCTCGGCGCCGAGGGCACCGCCTCCCGCCTGGTCGCCGAACTCGTCCGGCTGGAGGTGCCGGTGGAGTCGGTCGGCCCCCACCGCCGCCTGGAGGACGCCTTCCTCACCCTGATCGGAGGCTCCGCATGAGCCCGCTCACCGAGCGCACCGCACACACCGGCCCGGCCGCGGGCACCGGCCCGACGGACGGCGCGGTGGCCGCCGAAGGGGCCCTCGCCGAAGCCGCCCCCGGCTACCGGGCGGCCCGCACCCTGCCCCCGCGGGTCGAGCTGGTCCGCCAGCTGAGGCGCCGCCGCACGCTGGTCATGGGCGCGATCCTCGCGGCCCTCCCGTTCGTCCTGCTCGTCGCCTTCGCGATCGGCGGCGAGCCGGACGGGCCCGACGACCGCGTGACACTGATGGACACGGCGACCGCGTCGGGCGCCAACCTCGCCGCCGTCAGTTTCTTCGTCTCCGCCGGATTCCTCCTGGTCATCCCCGTCGCCCTGTTCTGCGGCGACACCGTCGCCGCGGAGGCGAGCTGGTCCTCCCTGCGCTATCTGCTGGCCGCCCCGGTGCCGCGCGCCCGGCTGCTGGTGTCCAAGCTCGCCGTCGGGCTCGGCCTCAGCCTGGCCGCGATGGTGCTGCTGCCGCTGGTCGCGCTGGCCGTCGGCACGGCCGCCTACGGCTGGGGCCCCCTGGAGATCCCCACCGGCGGCTCGCTCGACCCGGGGACGGCGGTGCGGCGGCTGGCCGTGATCGTGGCGTACCTCTTCGTCTCCCAGCTGGTCACCGCCGGGCTCGCGTTCTGGCTGTCGACGAAGACCGACGCCCCGCTCGGCGCGGTGGGCGGCGCGGTCGGCCTCACCATCGCCGGCAACGTGCTGGACGCCGTCACCGCCCTCGGCCACTGGCGCGACTTCCTGCCCGCGCACTGGCAGTTCGCCTGGGCGGACGCCCTCCAGCCGCGCCCGGAGTGGTCCGGCATGATCCAGGGAGCGGCGGTCTCCCTCACCTACGCACTGGTGCTGTTCGCCTTGGCCTTCCGGGGTTTCGCCGGCAAGGACGTGGTGTCCTAGGCGGCCCCGCCCGCCCCCCTGCGGCCACCGCGCCGGAACAGTCCCGCCCCGGGCGCCCCATTGACCTTTTCCTACGCGTCAGTAAGTTGACTCTGGAGTAAGTAAGCACGCCGCAGCAGTCACCGCCGCGACCGGGAGCCGTCATGGGCGTACGCAAGGACCTGAAACGGGCGAGGCAGCGCACCGACCTGGCCGCGCGGGCCCGGCCCGAGACCGTCCGGGACGGCAGCGGCACCGTGCGCGAGGTCCGCACGGCCCCCCTCGTGCCCCGCGCCCTCACCGGCAGCACCGCCGACCTTCCCTTCGCCAACGCCGCCGAGGACCCCGGCGCCGTGGTCCTGCGCCGGGAGCGCGCCGGCACCTGGCAGCCGGTGACCGCGGCCGAGTTCGCCCGCGAGGTGACCGCCGTCGCCAAGGGGCTGATCGCCGCCGGCCTCGAACCCGGCGGCCGGGTCGCCCTGATGTCCCGCACCCGCTACGAGTGGACCCTCCTGGACTTCGCGATCTGGGCCGCCGGCGGCCAGACCGTCCCCGTCTACCCCACCTCCTCCGCCGAGCAGGTGGAGTGGATCGTCCGCGACTCCGGCGCCCGCCACGTCGTCACCGAGACCGCCGAGCACACCGCCACCGTCCTGACCGGCACGGCCGGCCACCCCGGCCCGCCGCGCACCTGGCAGCTCGACGCGGGCGCGATCGACGACCTCACCGCCCTCGGCCGGGGCCTCGCCGCCGAGGAGGTCACCCGGCGCCGTACCGCGCTGACCCCCGACACCGTGGCCACCATCTGCTACACCTCCGGCACCACCGGCCGCCCCAAGGGCTGTGTGCTCACCCACGCCAACCTGCACGCCGAGGCCGCCAACACCGTCGAACTCCTCCACCCCGTCTTCCAGGCGGCGACCGGCCGGACGGCCTCCACCCTCCTCTTCCTCCCCCTCGCCCACATCCTCGGCCGCACCCTCCAGATCGCCTGCCTGACGGCCCGGATCGAACTGGGCCACTGGCCGAGCATCAAGCCCGCCGAACTCCGCCCCGCGCTGAAGTCGTTCCGCCCGACCTTCCTCGTCGGCGTCCCCTACCTCTTCGAAAAGATCCACGACACCGGCCGCGCCACCGCCGAGAAGCTGGGCCGCGGCGCCTCCTTCGACCGCGCGCACCGCGTCGCCGTCCGCTTCGGCGAGGCGCGTCTGCGCAAGTTCCTCGGCACCGGCAAGGGCCCCGGCCCCGGCCTGTACGCCGCCTGGGCCCTGTACGACCTGCTGGTCTACCGCCGCATCCGCAGGGAGCTCGGCGGCCGCACGCGCTACGCCATCAGCGGCGGCTCCCCGCTCGACCGCGATCTGAACCTGTTCTTCTACGCCGCCGGAATCGTCGTCTACGAGGGCTACGGCCTGACCGAGACCACCGCCGCCGCCACCCTCGTCCCGCCCCTCGCGCCGCGCCCCGGCACGGTCGGCCTCCCGGTCCCCGGCACGGCGGTGCGCATCGCGGACGACGGCGAGGTGCACATCAGGGGCGGCATCGTCTTCGGGTCCTACCGGAACGACCCCGAGGCCACGGACGCGGTCCTCGACGACGGCTGGTTCGCCACCGGCGACCTGGGCCGCCTCGACGAGGACGGCTACCTCACCATCACCGGCCGCAAGAAGGACCTCCTCGTCACCTCCGGCGGCAAGAACGTCTCCCCGGCCGTCCTGGAGGACCGCCTGCGCAGCCGCCCGCCGATCGCCCAGTGTGTCGTCGTCGGCGACAACCGCCCCTTCGTCGCCGCCCTGGTCACCCTCGACCCGGAGGCCGTCGCCCACTGGCTGGCCGTCCACAAGCTGCCGCCCGGCACCCCGCTGTCGGAGGTGATACGGGACCCGCGGATGCGCGCCGATGTCCAAAAGGCCGTCGACCACGCCAACGAGGCCGTCTCCCGCGCCGAGTCGATCCGCGCCTTCGCCGTGGTCGAGGGCGAGTTCACGGAGGAGAACGGGCTGCTGACCCCCTCGCTCAAGGTCAAGCGGCAGGCGGTGGTGACGGCGTACGCCGAGGAGATAGAGGCGCTGTACGCGCCCGGTCGCTGAAATCCGGGCGCCCCCGCGCTGTGGGACATTCGGGTGAAATCCCCTGTGTTGTTCCGTCGGTGAGGGTTCCTCAGGTGCCTACTTCTCGTTAGCAGCCTGCGGGTCATGGTGCGAGCCGTCCATGTCGTGCTCGCGCGGTTCCGGCCGTCGTCTCAGGCATGACCGCAGAGAAGGGGAAGCCCATGAAGAGGAGCGCCGCAGCCGTCACCGGCACGGTCGTCACCCGGGGCGGCTCTGCCGCCCCGGCCTTCGCCGACGCGGTGGCCCAGGGTGCCGCCACCGGTTCCCGGGGTCTCCTGTCCGGCGACGTCGCCCAGGTCCCGGTGCACGCGCGCCTTCCGGTCACCATTCCGGTCACCACGGCGGCAACACCGTGAACACCGTCGGCGCCCTGAACCCGGCGTACGGCGACATGTGCCGGAACGACTGAGTCGTCCCGCACCGGCCGCCCGGCTGCGCCACGGCCGACCCTGGCCCCCGCATACGGGCCCGGGGCCGGCTCTCCCACATCCACCAGCAGGAAGACAACAAGAGTGCGACAGACCCTGAGCAGGGGAGTGTTCGCCGTCGCCGCGACGAGCGTTCTGTCCCTGTGCGGCAGTTCCGCCATGGCCGACACGCAGGCGGACGGCAATGCCATGAATACGCCGGGCGCCTTGTCCGGCAGCACCGTCCAGGCCCCGGACCACACGCCGGAGAACGACTGTGCCGTCACGGCCGACGCGACCACCGCGCTGAGCTCGGTGATCGGCGGCACGTGTGCCGACGGCCCGAAGGAAGCCTCCGACGGCCACGACCCGGAACACGGCGACCGGGCCCCGGAGCGCTCCCTCCCCGGACACGGCGACGAGACGCCGGCGGCCCTCACGCAGGGCCGGGCCGAGGCGTCGACCGGCGGCACGAGCAGCACCGTGCAGGTCACCGACGAGGAGCCGGCCGGGGACTGCGGTGATCTGGCCGCCGTGTTCGGCGTGCTGAACCCGCTGTTCGGCGACGTCTGCGGGGACGGCTACGGCGGTGACCGCGACGAGGACGGTTACGGCGAGGACGGTTACGGCGAGGACGGCTACGGTGGCGGTTACGGCGACGAGACGCCCCCCGCGGCCGAGACGCCGAAGCAGACCCCGCCGCCGGTGGACGACAAGGTGACGCCGCCGGCCGAGGAGAAGACCCCGACGCCGGACGAGGAGCCGCCCGCCGACGGCGAGGACCCGCCCTCGCTGCCGCAGACCGGCGCCGGCGCGCTCCTCTCCGCCGCGGCCGCGAGCGCCGGGCTCCTCGCCGGCGGAACGGCGCTGTACCGCCGCGGGCGGCGCGGCATGTCCCACCGGTAGGACGCCCGTTCCCCACGCACCGGACCCCGGCCCGTCGCGGCCGGGTGCGATCGCTCCCGCCGGTCGTGACGGCAGCACCGCCACACCCCCGGGGGCGATCCGGTAGACGGCCTTCACGACCCGTCGTGGTCGTGAAGGCCGTCGCCGTTCTCCGTGGTCCCTCGCCGCGACGGCGACGCGAGACACCCACCGGTGACATCGGCCCACGTGGACCACCGGCGCCCCGGCTCCGGCGCCCCGGCGCCCCGGGACCGGCTCCCCGGAGCCGCCCCCCCCGCCGCGACAGGCCGCCGCTCAGCGACTGCCCGTCAGATCGACCGGCTCGACCTGCTCGACCGGCCCGATCGCCTCCATCGGCCCGATCGCCTCCATCGGCCCGAGGGCCTCGACCGGTTCGGCCTGCCCGGGCACGGAGGGCGCCGTCACCGCCCGCGGCACCACGCTGCCCCCCGCCCGGCAGGGCACCGCCTCCGCGTGCCCCCCGCGCCGCGGCCGCCGTACCAGCCGCCCCGCCGCGTGGCGGCCCCACAGCGCCCACAGCGCCCGGCCGGGCAGCCGGTCGTCGCGCGCGTGCCAGGCGAGTTCCCGCCCTGCGGGCGCCGGCCGCAGGGCGGTCAGCGGCGCGTAGTTCTCCACCACGAACACCCGCCCCGGCAGCGGCACGCCCTCGGGCAGCGGCCGGTGCGTCAGATCCAGGTGGAGGGCGCGTACGACGTCCAGGCCGGAGCTGTCGGTGAAGAGCCGGAACTGGGCGCCCGGGCGCGGATTGAAGTCCAGCAGGTGGTAGCGCCCCGTCGAGCCGCAGCGGCGGAAGTCCAGGTCGAAGATGCCCCGGTAGCCCAGCGCACCGGCGATCCGCTCGGTGAGGGCCTGCACCCGGGCGTCGGGCGTCCAGCGGCCGGCCGCCGTCAGACCGGCGCCGCGCGGCCGGGCCCGCGTCTTGCGGCCGCAGCCGCCCGCGCGCACGGCACCGGTGCGGTCGGTGTACCCGTGGGCGAACCAGTCGAGGTCCGTGCCCGGTGGCAGGAACGCTTGCAGCAGCAGCCGGCAGCCCGCCTCACCGGTCCGCGAGTACAACTCCCGCGCCTCCCGCGCCGAGCGCACCAGCACCGTGCTGCGCAGCCCGCTGCCCGGGGGCAGCAGCCAGGGCCGGCTCCACTTCGCCACCACCGGCAGCCCGAGCCGGCAGGCGGCCGCGGCGGCCTCCGCGGGGCTGTCCGGCACCACCGTCACCGGGTGCGGAACGTCCAGGGCGGCGCACACACCGGCCAGCTCCGCCTTGTCGGCGACCCGGCCGGGCAGCGTGCCCGGCACGGCGGGCAGCAGATAGGCGGGCGCCAGCTCCGCGCGCATCCGTGCCACGGCGATGGCGCTCGCGTCGTCCATCGGGACCAGGACGGCGGGCCGCGCGATCCGGGCGGCGACCCGGCGCAGCACCTCCGCGATCTCGTCCGGGGACGCCCCGGGCGGGGGAGGCGTGTGCGTGTGCCGTACGAAACGGGAGGCGCCCACGGGGCTTTTCGCGCAGTCGGCGACCACGTGCACCGCCACTCCCGCCCGGCCGAGCGAGCGCACGGCACCCAGCGTTCCGTGGTGAAAGGGGTTCCGGTCGATCCGCAGCAGTACGGCGGGGACACGGGTGTCAAACAGCGACACGGGATTTATTCCTTAGGGTCGGACGGGTGCCGGGTCACCGGTGCGGGCGACCGGAACACCCGAAAGCCGTAGCGACGGTGGCGTGATTGCCTTTCATATGACTGAGTGTCAATCAAGAAGAAAGAGAAGGGTTTCCCGAGGATGGCGGCGAAAGGCGCCGGAATCCGCCGGGATACGTAGACGAATTCGGCAGTACGAGAACGGGAAGAGGAGCCGCATGTCCCCACAGCAGCCACGGGCCCGGTCCGGCCGGCTGGCGTTCGTCGCGGCGTTCGTCGCGGCGTCGGCCGTACTGGCCGCGGGCCCGGGATTCGCAGCGGGCGCGGGTCCGGCCCGAGCCGCCGCGCCGCTCGTCCCGGCCCCGGCGGCACCCGTGCCCCCGCCCGGCCCGGCCGTGGTCGCGCCCGCGGCGGATCCGGTCCCCGGGGCGCCCGCCGTCCCCGCGATGCCCCTGGTCCCGCTGGTCCAGGTCACACAGGCCCCGCAGGTCACGCAGGTCCCGCCGGCCGTGACCGACCCCAAGGAGCCGAAGGATCCCAGAGATCCCAGAGATCCCAGAGACCCCGAGGAGCCCAGGGACCCGAAGGAGCCGAAGGACCCCAGAGACCCCAAGGAGCCGAAGGACCCCAGAGACCCCAAGGAGCCGGAAGACCGGGCCCCCGCCTTCGGCGCCTACCTCCACTACGGCTCGCCCGGTGTGGAGCGGATGGCCCGGCTCAGCCACTGGCTGGGCGGTGCCGAGCTGCGCGTCGGCCACACCTATCTCCCGGGCGACCGCTGGAGCAACATCGCGGGCGCCCCCGGCTTCCTCGACGTGTGGGCCCGCTGGCGGAACGAGAAGGCCGACCGGATGTTCGTCCTCAACGTGCCGATGCTGGAGCGCAACGAGGAGGGGGTCCCGGACGACGAGGTGCGCCGGCTGCTGCGCGAGGGCGCGGCAGGGTGGTTCGATCACCACTTCCGGGCTCTCGGCGAGCGGCTGGTCCGGCTGAACGCCGCCGACACGGTGATCGTGCTCGGCTGGGAGATGAACGGCATCACGTACACCCATCGCTGCGGGCCGGACCCGGCGGCCTGGAAGGCGTACTGGAACAGGATCGTCACCACCATGCGTTCGGTGCCGGGCCAGAGATTCCGGTTCGACTTCACGCCGAGCCGCGGCCGGGACGCCATTCCGTGGACGGAGTGTTATCCGGGGGACGACACCGTCGACATCATCGGCATGGACGCGTACGACCAGCCGCGCGGCATGCCCTTCGACGAACAGGTGAGAGAGCCCTACGGACTCCGGGCGCACGTCGAGTTCGCCAAAGCCCACGGCAAGCCCATTTCCTACCCTGAATGGGGACTCTTCCGCAACGGTGACAACGCCGCCTACGTGAAGGGAATGCTCGCCTGGATGGACGAGCACAAACCCCTTTACCACACACTGACGGACTACTGCCCGCACGGTGTGTGGCAGTGCGCCGAGAACCCCCGGTCCGCCGAGGCCTACCGGGCCGTCCTCTCCGGCCGCACCGGCGCGTCCGGCGCGCCCGGCGCGCCCCCGGCTTTCGTTCCCGGCCCGGTCCCGGCCCACCCCCCGGCGCAGCCGGCCCAGCCCCCGGCCGGCTGCTCGCCGCTGAACCTGGGCGGCTGGGTCGAGCGCTGGCTCGGCGGCAAGCCGTGCGTCCGATTCGGCTGGTGGTCGGGCAAGCGGTGACCCCCGGGCGGCGGCGGGCCCCCTCACGGCCCGCCGCCCCCGCGCTCCCGCCACCGCCGCAGCAGCTCCTTGCCCCGCCACCGCCGCAGCAGCTCCTTGCCCCGCCGCCGCGCCGCGTCGCCGCCGGCCGCCGCCGACAGCAGCGGCGCCGTGCGCCGCCGGGCCAGCAGCAGCCGCTGGTTCACCACCGGCTGCGGACGCCAGTGGTGCTTGTACGGCTCGTCGCCGCGCAGCAGGCTCAGCGTGCCGCCCGCCCGGTCCCCGCCCGCGATGTGCCCGGTGCAGGCGTCCAGCAGCATCACCGCCACGTCCGCCTTGCACTCGCGCAGCCGGGGATGGGCGCCGTAGAGATAGCCGCCCGCGAGGGCCGGCGACAGCAGGGTGACGTCCACGGCCACCACCTCGTCGGCCAGCCGGAACTCGGTGACCACCGCGTCCCCCGAGCGCACCATCGGCCCCACCGCCCGCACCAGATGCTCGCGGAAGCGCGGTCTGAGGTGCTCACCCGTCACCTTGCGCCCCTGCCACTGCGACCGGTGCAGCTCCAGCAGCCGCCCCAGGGCCGCCTCCACCTCCTCCGGCAGGACGACCCGGCTCTTGACCCCGAGGGTGTTCAGTCTGCGCAGCTTGGCGCGGACCCGCTGCTGCGCCTTCGCCGAGGGCAGCCGGGCGGCCAGCTCGGCCACCGGTACGGCGGGCAGCTCCAGGCACAGCGAGTCGTCCACCCGGCGCCGCGGCCCGCGCCAGCGGTCGTAGACGCGTTCGGCCGCGCCGCCGGGCCGGACCTCCCGCAGGTCGACCAGGGCGGTGCGGGCGGCGGCGGACAGGCCCTCGGTGAGCGCGGCCACGGCCGCGTCCCCGCGCTCGTCGTCCACCAGCACGTCCCCGTAGTCGGAGAGGGACCCGCCGAGCGGCACCAGCGCCGGCAGCGGGCGCACCACGCGCATCAGGGGCGCCGCGGCGGCCAGTTCGCCGCCCTCCCGGACCAGCAGCAGCCGCAGCCGGCCGCGACGGCCGTACGACAGCCACCACGAGTGCAGCCAGGCGTGGCTCTGGAACGGGGTCGCCGTCGCGCACCGCCGGTACAGCCGGGACCACTCGGGTGCCAGCGCGGCGAAGGCGCGTTCGTCGGTGACCAGCTCGGTGGTGTACGCCGGGTACGTCACAGCTGCCCGCGGACGTCGGCGGCGGGCGCGGGCGCGGGTACGGCGGCCGGCCGGGCGGGCGGCCCCGCGGGCCGGCGCGGCCGGACCAGCAGCATGAGTCCGCCGAGCAGGCCGCCCGCGCTCGCGCCGACCAGCCCGGTGAGGGGGGCCGAGGCCGAGGACGGCTCGGTGGGCTGGGTGGCGCGGGCGAAGAGGCGGAGGGTGACATGGGTGGAGCCGGAGGCGTTGCCCGCGTGCCGGGTCAGCGCCGTGGAGACGGCGTTGGCCATGTCGGCGGCCAGATCGGGCCGGTGGGAGGTGGCGGTGACCGCGACCATCGGCGCGTCCGGCGAGGTCGACGTCCGCACGCTCTTCCTCAGTGTCGCGGCCGGTACACCCGCCCACACCTGGGCGTCGGCGAGCACCGCCAGCTGGGTGGCGACCCGGCCGTAGGCCTGCGCGAAGCCCAGCGCGGACGCCGGGTCGGAGTCCCGCGCCGGTACGGCGACGACGTAACTCGTCGCCGTGTAGGCCGGTGTCCTGACCAGGCCGTAGCCGCCGCCGAGCAGGCCGCCGACGAGGGCACCGGTGGCGAGGAGCGACCAGGGCGGCAGGGCCCGGGCGCGGGTGTGCGGCCGGAGGGCACCGGCCCGGCGGCCCCCGGCGGGTGCGGCGGGTGCGGCGGGTGCGGCGGAGGCGGCCACCGGGACGCCGTCGCCGGCCCTGCCCCCGGTCCTGGCGTCGGTCCGGTCGCCCGTCCCGCCCTCGCTCCCGTCTCCGGCCCGGGGCCCGTTCCTGTTGTCGGTCACGTTCTCGGTCATGCGGAGCTGGCTCCCTGGGATGCCGGGGACAACGAGTGCTGCGCCAGGGCGGTGGCGTACACGTCCATCAGCCGGGCGGCGCTGCGGGTGATGCGGTAGTGGCGGGCGGCCTCCGGGGCCGTGCGCGGGCCGGGACCTCCCGCGCGGACCTCGGCCAGGGCGCGGGCGAACTCCTCGTCACCGCCGTGGACGCGCCGGGCGGCGGGCGCGGTGTGCGGGGGCAGGTCCTCCAGCGCCGGGCAGGAGGCGTACAGCACCGGCAGCCCGGACGCCAGGCCCTCCACCGCGGCCAGCCCGAACGCCTCCTCGGGAGACGGCGAGGCGAGCACGTCCATCGCGCAGGCCAGCGACGGCAGATCGAGGCCCGGGGAGCCGTCGGGGAGGCCGGGGCGCTCGCCGGTGAGCAGCACCCGGTCGGAGACCCCGGCCTCGCGGGCCTCGCGCCGCAGCACGTGTTCGTCCGGGCCGCCGCCGACGAGCAGCAGCCAGCAGTCGCCGGGCAGGCGGGCCAGGGCACGGACGAGGACGTCGAACCGCTTGCCGGAGATGAGCCGGCCGATGCCGCCGACGACGAACGCGTCGTAGGGCAGCCCCAGCCGGCGCCGGGTGCGGTGCCGCCGGACCGGGTCGAAGCGGAAGAGGTCCAGGTCGATGCCGTTGGGGACGACCTCGATGCGGGAGGCGGGCACGCCCCAGCGCCGCAGCCGGGCGGCGACGGTGGGGGAGACGGCGACCGTGGTGCGGCCCAGACGCTCCCCGGCCAGGTACAGGGCACGCACCCCCGCGGTCAGACGGCGCCCTTCCATCTGCGTCTCGCCCAGGGAGTGCTCGGTGGCGACGATCGCGCGGACACCGGCCAGGCGCGCGGCGAGACGGCCGTAGAGGCAGGCGCGGTAGAGGTGGGTGTGCACGACGTCGTAGCCGCCGGAGCGGATGAGACGGGCCAGGCGCGGCAGCGCGGACAGGTCGCGGTTGCCGGTCATGCCGAGGTGGACGACCGGCACCCCGTCGCTGACGAGGCCGTCGGCGACCGGGCCGGGGTTGGTGAGGGTCACGACCTCGCACCGCGCCGGGAGGTGACGCAGCAGCAGCCGCAGCTGCTGCTCGGCGCCGCCGACGCCGAGGCCGGTGATGACGTGCAGGACTTTCACGCGGCCCCCACCTCAGATCCCCTCGGCCGCGCGCCGGCGCAGCCGGTGCAGCCGCGTCTTCAGCAGCAGCCGCACCGCCGTGTCCCGCTCCCCGACGTGCACCCGCGGCAGGGCGTACGGTCCGGTCAGCGGGCCCGGGTCGATGGCGCAGCCGTAGGCGTATCCGGCGTCCCGTACGGCGTCGGCGGCCCGCCGGTCGACCGTGCCGTACGGGTAGCAGAAGCCGGCGACCGGCGCGCCGGTCAGCTCGGTGAGCAGCGCTCTGCTGTCGGCGACCTCGGCGCGCAGGGTGGCGTCGTCCGCCTTCGTCAGGTCCACGTGGGTCAGTCCGTGCGACCCGATCTCCACGCCCTCGGCGGCGGCCTGCCGGATGCCGTCGGCGGTCAGCAGCGGCTTGCGCGGGCCCAGGGGATCCCAGGCGTTGACGCCGCCGAGCCGGCCCGGCAGGACGAACAGGGTGGCCCCGCATCCCCGGCGCCGCAGCACCGGCAGCGCGTGCTCGGTGAAGTCGGCGTACCCGTCGTCGAAGGTCAGCCCGACCAGGTCCCGGCCCTCGCCCCGGGCGCGCGCGGCGAGCAGCTCGCCCAGGGACACCCCGCGCAGCCCGCGCCGCCGCAGCCAGCCGAGCTGCGCGTCCAGCCGGCCGGGGGTGACCGTGATCCGGTACGGGTCGTCGGAGCGGTCGCCGACGGAGTGGTACATCGCCACCCAGGGCACGGGAGCGGGGCGGCGGCCCGCGCGGGCGCCGGACCGGGGGCGCGGGAGCGTGCCGGCGCGGCTCGCGGGGCCCGCGGGCGCCGGGTACGCGACGTGGGCGGGCGCGGCGTCCGCGGGGCGCGGGGCGTCCGCGGCGGCCGCGCGGCTCACGGGGCCCGTGCGGCCAGCGGGATCGGTCGAGTCAGCGGGATCGGTGGAAACAGTCATGCGGGAGCCTTCGGGAGACGACGGAACGGACGGAACCGAGAGCGGTCGCGACGCCCTGGACGCCCAGGGCCCGGCCGAGCAGGACGAAGACGGCCGTGACGGTCACGGCACCGGCGAGGAGACCCAGGGCGGGCGAGCCGCACCGGCCCGCGGCCAGCGCCCCCGCCGCGGTGGCGACCGCGGCCGCCCCCGCCGGACCGCCCAGCCCGGCCAGGACGCGCCGGACGCGGATGGGGACGCTCCGCTCACCCATCCCGGCCAGCAGCAGCGCGGCGGTCACGGTGATGCCGGCCGCGTTGGCCGCGGCGATGCCCGTCACGCCCCAGGAGCCGGCCGTGCACGCGCCGATCCCGGCGGTGGCCGCGATGCCGACGGCCATCGCGCCGAGCGGGTACCAGCTGGCCCGGCCCGCCGAGAAGTACGAGCGGGCCAGCGCGCCGACCACGGTCTGGCCGAGCAGTCCCAGGGCGTACACGCGCATGACGCCGGCGGTCGCCGCGGTGTCCGAGGCGGTGAACGCGCCCCGCTGGAAGAGCAGTCCGACGATCTGCGGCGCGCAGGCCACGACCACGGCCGCGCCCAGCAGGACCACGCACGCGGCCAGGGCCACGTCCCGCTCCACCCGGGCGCGGGCCCGCGCGGTGTCGCCGTCGGCCAGGGCCCGCGCCACCACCGGGAAGGTGACCGTGCACAGCATCAGCGACAGCGTCATCGGGATCTGGGCGACCTTCTGCGCGTAGTTGAGGTGCGAGATGGCACCGGCGGGCAGCCCGGCGGCGAGGAACCGCTCGATGAGCACCTGGGACTGCCGGCACAGCGCGAAGAGCAGCACGGTGGCGAACAGGGCGAGGGCCGGCGGGCACGCCCCGTCGTCCGCCGCCTCCGGCCGCCCGGCGTCGTCCCGCCGCAGCCGCCGCAGCAGCGACGGTAGCTGGGCCGCCGCCATCAGGCAGCCGCCCGCCGCGACGCCCACCGCCGCCGACCGCACGCCCAGGCGGCCGCCGAGGGTGAACATCGCGGTGATGATGCCGGTGTTGTAGGCGACGTAGATGGCCGCCGGTGCCAGGAACCGGCGGTGGGCCCGCAGCGCGGCGGAGCAGTACCCGGCCAGGCCGAAGCTCAGCACGCAGGTCGCGGTGAGCCGGGTGCACTCCACCGCGAGGGCGTGGCCGGGCAGCCCGGGGGCGAGGGCCCGGACGAGCTGGGGCGCGAAGACCACGGCCAGCGCGGCGACCGTGGCGAAGGCGAACGCCAGCCGGGGCAGGGTGGTGGTGACCAGGGTGCGGACCGGGTCGCCCGGGGCGCCCCGCGCGCGGCGGGACAGGGCCAGGCTGAACATCGGGATCAGCGCGAAGGCCAGCCCGTCCTCGATCAGCAGCGTGGCGGCGAACTCGGGCACCGTCCACGCCACCAGGAACGCGTCCGTCTCGCTCCCCGCCCCGAACAGCCGGGCCAGCGCCTGGTCCCGGGCCAGGCCCAGGACGGACGCGGCGACCGACAGCGCGGCGGTGAGCAGGGCCGCGCGGGCCAGGAAGCGCCGGGAGCCGCCGGCCTGTTCGGTACCGGCGGCGTCCGGCGCGGCCGCGGTCCGGGCGGCCGGCACCGCCGCCGCGTCGCCGGCCCGGGGAGGCGTCACCTTCATCGCGCCGGCGCCTCCCACGGACCGCCCCCGGCCGTCCCGGCCCCGGCACCCTCCCGGCCGCCCGCGACCGTTCCCGCCGCGCCGCCCGCGATCGCCTCCGTCATCGTTCCCCGCGCGCCGCCCGCGACCGCCCCCGCCAGCACCTCCGCCGCGCCGCCCGCCCCGAGCCCCGTCGAGGCTCTGTCCCCTCCGTCCGCACCGGCTCCCGTGGCCGGGCTCCCCCCGTTGCCCGCGCCGGGCCCGGTCGCGGCGCCCGCCCCGCCGCCCGCGACCGGTCCCGAGGCGCCCCCGCCACGGCCGCCCCCGACGCCCCACCAGGCCGCCAGCCCGAGGCACACGGCGGTCAGCACGGTCGACGGCCCGCCGATGTCGGCGTACGCGAAGTTGGTCAGCTGCCACACCAGCAGCCCGCACGCGACCAGCCCGCAGTCCCGCGCGGCGGCGCCGCGGAGCCTGACCTTCCGCACCCCGCGCACCAGCAGGGCGAGCCAGCTCCCGGTGAGCGCGAGCAGCCCGGTCAGGCCCTGTTCGGCGAGGACGAGCAGGTACATGTTGTGCGGCGACAGCAGCGGCTGCCGGCGGAAGGCCGCGCCCGCGCCCTCCGTGTCACTGCCCGAGGACAGCGCGAGGGAGGCGTGCGCGTCCCGGTGCTCGGGGAAACCCTTGAGCCCGACGCCGGTCAGCGGCCGCTCGCGCCACATGTCGCCGGCCGCCGCCCACATGGCGTACCGGTCGGTGACCGACTGGTCGGGGGCGTCGGCGACCCGGGTGATGCTGTCGAGACGCTCGTGGAGCATCGCCGTGCCGACCCCCAGCCCGCCCACCAGCACGATCCCGGCCGCGGTGACGCCCGCCGCCACGCCCAGCGCCCGCCGCGCCCCGGCCAGCAGCAGCTGTGCCGCGCACGCCACCGCCGTGGCGATCCACGCCCCCCGGCTGAAGGAGACCGCGAGCGGCGGCAGCAGCGCCACCGCGCATCCGGCGGCCACGACCCGCTGCCCCACCGGCGTGCGGCCCAGCGCGAGGCCGAGCGCCGCCACCAGCCCCAGGGCGACGACCGTCGCCATCCCCATCACGTCCTGCGCCCCGAACGTGCCCACCGCCCGGATCGGCTCCCCCTGGTAGGAGGCGCCGGTCGCGGTGGCGTACTGGTGCGCGCCGACCGCTCCCTGCCACAGCGCCAGCCCCACCAGCGACCAGGCGAGCAGCCGTGCGTCGCGCCGCTCGCGCACCAGCAGGGCGACGGCCGCCGGGAACAGCACGAAGATCTGGAGGTAGCGGACCAGCCCGGTGAGCCCGGCGCCGGGGGACGGCGCCTCCACGGCGGCCAGGGCGATCCCGGCCACGGGCAGGGCGAGCACCACGGCCGCCGTACGGGACAGGGGGCGCCGCCGGTCCCGTACCAGCCGGGCCGCGCAGTACACCACGACCAGCGCGGAGGCCGCGTCGACCGGATGCGCCCCGCCCGCCCCGCCCGGCGCGGGCGGCACCGCGAGCAGGGCGATCACGGCGGCCACGGCCAGCACGGGCGGCAGCGTCCGCACGCAGGGCCGGTGAAGGGACGAGTACGGGCGCCGGTACGGGTGCCGGTGCGGGGTCAGCGCGTGGCTCACCGCGGTCAGCTTCCGGTGGGGCGCACGAGCGTGGCGGCCGTGCGCAGCAGGATGCAGACGTCCTGCCACAGCGACCAGTTGTCGATGTAGGCGTTGTCGAACCGGGCCCGGTCCTCGATGGAGGTGTCCCCGCGCAACCCGTGGATCTGGGCGAGCCCGGTGATGCCGGCCGGCATCCGGTGCCGGGCCGCGTAACCGGGATAGGTCTCGCTGAACTTGGTGACGAAATACGGGCGTTCGGGGCGCGGCCCGACCAGGCTCATGTCGCCCCGGAACACGTTCCACAGCTGGAGCAGCTCGTCCAGCGAGGTGCGGCGCAGGAAGCGGCAGAACCACGGCATCCGCCGCTCGTCCGCCACCGTCCACCGGGTCGCCGACTCGTGCTCGCTCACCGGCCGGTGGGTGCGGAACTTCAGCAGGGTGAACGTCTTTCCTCCCTGGCCCACACGCACCTGCCGGAACACCACCCCCGGACCGTCGCTGACCCGCAGCACCACCGCGCACACCAGCAGCAGCGGACTGACCGTCAGCAGCAGCACCCCGGACACCACCACGTCCAGCACCCGCTTGCCGGGGGTGCCGCCCGGCCGCCCGGCCCCCGGCTCCAGCCGCCGGCGGGAGAACCCGGCGATCGCGTCGCGGCTCCCGGACGACGGGGACCGCGGGTCGAGCTCCCAGACCGCGCAGCCGGACTCGGCGAGCGCCCGCAGCAGCGGCGCCCGCCGCGTCCGTTCCGAGGGATGCACTACCAGTACCTCCCGCACCCCGTTCTGGACGACCGCCCGCCGCACCTCCTCCTCCGTGTCCAGGACCGGCAGCGTCGCGGCGCCCCTGCCCGGCCCGCCGAGCGGGGAGGACGGGAACAGCCCCCCGGCCACGACACCCACCGGGCGCACCCCGCAGCGCGGGTGGCGCAGCACCGCCGCGGCCACGCGCTGCGCCACCCCGGCCGGCCCCACGACGAGCGCGGCGTGCGGGCGGCTGCGCAGCGCCGCGCGGCGCCGCCAGTGCACCGCGCCGCGGCCCGCGCAGCTCGCCGCCGCCTGCACGGTGAAGCCGAGCAGCAGGCCGCGGGCGGACAGCGCGTGGTGCGGGGCGTACGCCGCCACCAGCGCGGCCAGCGCGAGCCAGGCGACGGCGATCCGGCCGCAGACGGCGGGCACTTCGTCCAGGACGCCGGCCGGCACCCGGGGAAGTCCGCGAGGGCGCAGCAGCAGCGTCACCGTCACCAGCGGGACCGCGAGCAGCGGGCGGTCCGCGACACCGGTGGGCGCCAGCGCGCCCAGCAGGGCCGCCGTGCCGTCCGCGGCGAGCAGCGGCAGCGGGGAGGCCGGCCGCGCCGCGGGGCGCCGGGCGGGCAGCGGGAACCCGGCCCGGCGCGTGCGCGGCGGCAGGACCCGGAGGGGGGAGAGCCCCAGGTCCCGCGGTTGCCCCGCGGGAGAGGGGACGGTGCTTTCCGCGGTCACGACTTGATGGACTCCCTGTACTCGGTGGGGACGGCGGAGTACTCGCTGGCGACGGCGGGCGGGCCAGCCGCGCCCGGCCCGCCGCCGAGGAGTTCGCCGTACACGGCCGCGACGGCCTCGGCCGTGCGCCGTACGTCGTGGACGGACAGGACGTGGGCTCGCCCCTGACGGGCCGCCGAGGCGCGCAGCGCCGGGTCGAGCAGCAGCGTGGTGACGGCGCCCGCCAGCGCCGCCGGGTCCGCGGGCGGCACCAGGCAGTGCGGCGCGAGCGCGGGCGGCAGCACCTCCCGGGCGCCGTCCACGTCGGTCAGCACCACGGGCCGCCCGCACGCCATGGCCTCCAGCGGGGCGAGCGCTATGCCCTCCCAGCGCGAGGGCAGTACGACCAGGTCGGCGGCCCGGTACCAGGGGACGGCGTCGGCGACGGCCCCCGCGAACCGCACGGACGGCGGGGCGAGCGCCCGCAGCCGCGACCGGTCCGGCCCGTCCCCGACCAGCACCAGCCGGGCGTCCGGGACCCGCTCGGCGATCCGGTCCCAGGCGGCGATCAGGACGTCCTGCCCCTTCTGCCGGCACAGCCGCCCCACGCAGACCACGAGCCGGGCCCGCGGACCGAGGCCCGCGAGCAGCGCCGGCCGTACGCCGAGGCCGGGCCGGAAGCGGTCCGGGTCGATGCCGTTCGGCACCACCGCCCACCGCCCGCGGATCCCCGCCGACACGCCCCGGCGCCGCTCCGCCTCGCTGACGCACACCACCCGCGAGGCCCAGCGCGCCGCCCACCGCTCCCAGCCGAGCGCCAGGGCGGCGGTGGCCCCGCCGACCGCCTCGAACGACCAGGCGTGCGGCTGGAACACGGTCGGGATCCGCGCCCGGACGACGAGCCGCCCGGCGAGTCCCGCCTTCGCGCTGTGCGCGTGCACCAGGTCGGGCCGTACGTCCTCGACGATCCGCGCGAGCCGCCGCACCTCGTCGCCGAGCGACGGGCCCGGCGAGCGCGCCGCGCGCCACAGCCGTACGTCCGCGCCCAGCGAGCGCAGTACGGCGGCCAGGGAGCCGTCGGGGCAGGCGACCGTGACGCCCAGCCCGGCGGCGAGCTGCGCCCGCGCCAGATCCGCCACGACCCGGGCGACCCCGCCGTCCACGGGCTGGGTGAGGTGAAGGACTCGCGGCGCAGGGTCGGTCGCGGGCTGGTGCATGCGCGGTTTCCTCGCTCACGGATGGTGCTCGGTACGGGCGGGAACGCGCCGAGGGTGGCCGCCCGAGTGCGATACGCCGGCACGGTGATGGCAATGCCGGCACCGGGGGTGCGTCGGACGGTGAGCAACCCTAGTCCCCAAGAGGGGACTAATACCGCGAAACCGGATGAGTGTCTCGGATCGGGTGACAAGCGTGCCGCGCGGCGTCACCCCGATGGCGGCGCAACTCGTGTGGACGCCCCGCGTTGACAGTGCGCCGGGCGTTCGCCCAGATGGTCGTCAAAGCCGAGGAGCACCTCTCCATGTCGCGTATCGCGAAGGGCCTGGTCCTGACTTCTTTCGTCGCCGGAGCGGTGACGGGCACCGCCGACGTCGCGGCCGCCGACGTCGGCGCGCAGGCGACCGCCGCGGACTCCGCGGGGAACTGACCGGCGACGTCGTGCAGGTCCCGGTGTACGCCCCGGTGAACATCTGCGGCGACACGGTGGACTTCATCGGTCTGCTGAACCCGTCGTTCGGCAACAAGTGCCCCACCGCCTGATCCGCGCTCCCCGCCCCCGCCCGGCCGGCCGGAGGTTCCCCTGTGGGCGGGGCGGCCCGCGGGCGGGTGCGGGGGCCGCTCGCAGGCCGCCCGTTGCCCCGAACGGGGGGTGGCGAGAGCGGCCCGGCGCGCGGCTCCGCCATACCGTCTGAGCAGGTAGGGACGCGTCGCGGTGACGACCGGGCGACCACGCCGCGCGAGGGATCGGTTGCAGAGCGCGAGGGTGGCTCTCACGGTGGCAGTACGACCCTGCACACCACCGAAAGGAACCCCTCATGCGTCTGCCCGTACGGCCAATCGCCACCTCCGCGTTCTGCGCCACTCTCCTGCTCGGGGTCACCGGGCCGGCGGCGATGGCGGCCGACGGCGACTCGGCCCGGGAGCGCGCCGGCGCGGCGTCCCGGGCGCCCCTGCCCGACGCCGACGCGCTCAACGCCCAGGTTCAGGCGCTCACCGGCCTGGGCGGCGTGGTGACGCCGGTCACCGACCTGCTCGGCGCCGTACTCAAGGCCGACGACGGCCGTCTCAGCGCGGAGCAGGCGGACCGGCTCGCCAAGGCCGTGGAGGACGCGCTCGCCAAGGCCCAGGCGACGGGCACGCCGATCGCGCCGGGCACGACCACGCCCGGCGCCACGGTCCCCGGTATCGGCATGCCGGCCCAGCCGCCGGTGGCGCTCCAGCCCCCGGCAGTGGCCCAGCCGAGCGATGAGGAGCCGGCCACCACGCTGCCGGCCCCGGTCACTCCCGCCGCGGGCGAGTCCGCTACGGCGTCGACCGGTCTCCTCGGGGTGGCGCTGGACTCGCTGCGGAAGTCGGTCGAGACCCTGCTCGGGGCCAGTACGGCCGCCCAGCCCGAGCAGGTGCGCCCGGCGGCCACCGGTGTGGTGACCGACGTCGTCAACGTGGTCGCGGCCACGCTGCTCGGCGGCGGGCTGCCCGCTCCCAACCTGGCCGGACTGCCGCCGCTGCCCGCCGCCCCGAACGGCACGACGCCGGTGAAGACCCCGGCCGACACCCCGGTGAACACACCGGTGAACCCCTCCTGACGGACCCGGCCCGACGGGCCGTCGCACCCGCCTATCCGGGCGGGGCGAGACCGTCCCCGAATCGGTCGACCTGCTGCGCCTGTGCACCTTCTTCGCCCCCGGCTTCATCCCCGTGCGG
>NZ_JBFAWY010000002.1:238764-315930 GCF_040680575.1 Streptomyces sp. NPDC052020 | reverse complement strand
CCGGAGCCGGGGCGTGAAGGCCACCAAGCCGGGTTGGCATCCAGGCTCCGCGGGCGTTCATGACCCGCATGGCGGACGGAACATCCCCGCGTTGAGCCCGGCGCCGGCGTCCGCCGCCGGCGCGGCCCTCGCCGGTCCGTCCGCGGCGTCACCGGCCGGGCCCCGGCCCGACTGCGGCGGCAGGGGCGGCCCGCTCCGTCGCGGGCCGTGATGCGGGGATCGCGTCCTGTATTGCTCCACTGGACCAACTTAGGTCGTTTTATGTGCTGAATCGGCCCTCAGACACGCCGTCGGGCCCGGCTTGGCCATGCGTTCGACATCGGGCCGGAGGCCGAGGCGCGGCACGCCGTAGACTGGTGGATCGGCCCGCGCGTCATCCCTGCCAGCCACGAGGGACCCGGGCCCAGGAAGCCGAAGTCCAGTCCCCAGTCCCCAGTCCTTTCATCCTCACGTACGGGAAGTCGCAACGTGTCGCTCACGATCGGAATCGTCGGTCTGCCCAATGTCGGCAAGTCGACCCTGTTCAACGCCCTGACCAAGAACGACGTGCTGGCGGCCAACTACCCGTTCGCCACGATCGAGCCCAACGTCGGCGTCGTGGGCGTGCCGGACGCCCGGCTGGCCAAGCTGGCCGAGATCTTCTCGTCGGAGCGGATCATCCCGGCCACCGTCGACTTCGTCGACATCGCCGGCATCGTGCGCGGCGCCAGCGAGGGCGAGGGCCTGGGCAACAAGTTCCTCGCGAACATCCGTGAGTCCGACGCGATCTGCCAGGTCATCCGCGCCTTCAAGGACGAGAACGTCGTCCACGTCGACGGCAAGGTCTCGCCCAAGGACGACATCGAGACCATCAACACCGAGCTGATCCTGGCCGACCTCCAGACGATCGAGAAGGTCCTCCCCCGGCTCCAGAAGGAGTCCCGGATCAAGAAGGACACCCAGCCCAAGGTGAAGGCCGTCGAGGAGGCCCAGGAGATCCTGGAGAAGGGCGACACGCTCTTCGCCCACGGCATCGTCCAGGGCAGCGAGCGCGCCGAGCTCCTCCACGACCTGCACCTGCTGACCACCAAGCCCTTCCTCTACGTCTTCAACGTCGACGAGGACGAGCTGGTCGACGAGGACTTCAAGAACGAGCAGCGTGCCCTGGTCGCCCCCGCCGAGGCGATCTTCCTCAACGCCAAGCTGGAGGCCGACCTCGCCGAGCTCGACGAGGCGGACGCCATGGAGCTGCTGGAGTCGGTCGGCGCCACCGAGCCCGGCCTCGCCACCCTGGCCCGCGTCGGCTTCGCCACCCTGGGCCTGCAGACCTACCTCACCGCCGGCCCCAAGGAATCCCGCGCCTGGACCATCAAGAAGGGCGCCACCGCCCCCGAGGCCGCCGGTGTCATCCACACCGACTTCCAGAAGGGCTTCATCAAGGCCGAGGTCATCTCCTTCGACGACCTGGTCGCGACCGGCTCGGTCGCGGAGGCCCGCGCCAAGGGCAAGGCGCGCATGGAGGGCAAGGACTATGTGATGCAGGACGGGGACGTGGTGGAGTTCCGGTTCAACGTGTAGCGGGCGACTTACCGCCACTTCGCTGATCTGGCAAATACCCAGGTCAGGAAGGGTCCGACCCTTCGAGGTTGGGCCCTTTGCCTTTTCCTGTGCTGGGATGGTGCTGGGATAGCTGATCCCTCGTCACCTGTCATCGCCCCTGCTCATCCCTACCGTGCTGGGATCGTGCCGGGATGGGATGACGGCGCCCGTGCCGGGGCGCGCCCTGTGCAGCGCCTGGCGGAGGGGGGAGTCGCTCGTGATTTCCGGTGCATGCAAACGGCGAGGAAAGCCTCCGCCCTTGCGCTCTGCCGATCTATTTCGGCTTCGGCCTCTTCGCCCCCCAGCAGCGCCGCACGGCCGCCGCGGGCCGCGAGCCGCTGGTGACCCCGCGCCTGTTGCGCAAGCCGGCTTTCACCGTGGGTCTCGGCGGCATCGCCCTGTTCCGACGCCGCCCCGTTCTCGATCTGGGACAGCGCTCCCGGCGTGCCGGTGGCGGGCATCGGCGCCGGCATGGTGATCGCCACCCTGTTCAGCTTCATCTTGCCGCGGTCGACGACGAGATCGAATGCGCCTCCGGTGTCCTGTCGGCGGTCCAGGCGGTCGGCGGCTCCATCGGCGTCGAGGTCTTCGGCTCGGTGTTCTTCGCCCGGGCCAAGGCGATCGACGCAGCGGTCGCCGAGGCCGCGCTGCGGCAGCACCGCCCTCTGGCCATGTTGGCCTCCGATATCGACGACATGGTCGAGCTCTGCGGCGATCGTGTGCGGCTCGTGGCGGTGTGATCTCCCTTTGCCCGCAGCGTGAAACGACAGTGCCCCGCAGCGCCGGATCAGGACTTGGAGGAGGCCGAGCCGGCGACTCTCGGAACCGGACGGTTGCTGTAAAGATCGAGGGGGGCCGTAACGGGAGGCACTGGCCATGGTCTCCGTGCCGGAGGAGGGGCCGGCCGTCAGCTGACCGAGCCATGCCCCAAGCCGGCAGGGGGCCGCGTAGCGGCTCCGCCGTACCGCATCAAGGGACATGGGCGCAAGGTGGGCCGAGCCGCTCTGCGTCGTACGCTCCGGGTTCGACAGCGGAGCAGCCGCCGACCGTACGAGCCACCCTCGGCGGCCGTGTCGCTCGCTCCCGCACCGATCAATGATTAGCTGATTTCACTCACGTCTCCGCAGATCAAAAGGTACTCTCCGAGCCAATGCGTGATGCTGGGTCGCGCGCTTGCGTGTAGGCAGGAGAAGGTGGATGGCCAAGGGGCATAAGTGCCCGCTGTGCGGCACGCACACGGTGCACCCGACGAGCACCAACCGCATGAGGTGCTCCCAGTGCAACACGGTTTTCCTCAAGGACAGGATCGTCGGGGGCTGACGCAAGCGCCGGCCTCGCTGCGCAGGACCACCGGGGGGACAGAAGTTCGTACGGCGGGTGGTCGTCGTCCGGCACGCGCGGGACGTAGTCCGGGACCGCGCGTGCAGCCACAGCCAGCAGGCGAGCGGCAGCCCTCCTCGGAGGCGGGGCCGAGCCGTTGCGCTGTACCTCGAGCGAGGAGACCTCGTTCGCGCGCCGCCGGATGTCCGGGGCCGGCGGGCGCGGGCAGGGTCGCCTGTCGGGACCGGTGGCCCCTGGCGTTCCCGCCCGCCTGGCACAGTTGTCCCTGCGTGGAGTACTGAGCCGAGTGGAGAACAGGGAAACGGACCGATGAAGTCACCTGCTTTCGACGGGGCCCCGCGGCCGCCCTCCAGGTCGGGCGTTCTGGCGTGGTTCGTCTTTCAGTGGTTGCTGATCCCCATCGAACTGGTGGTCAGGCTTGTCTGGAACGCCGCCATGTTCTTCGGTGACGGTGTGAACGGTGCCGACATGAGGGATCCGCTGGCGCGCTTCATGACGCCCGCGCGGCTGTCCCTGGCGATGAGCCGTGACGCCAGCCGCTGGGAAGGGCATGCGGACCGGCTCTGCGCCCGCCTCGCCGGGGAGTTGAGGAGCGGGAAGCTCGCCTGGGGTACGTCCGTGAGGTACCCGCAGGAGTACGTCTCCCGCGGCTTCGGTGGCGCGGAGAGCCGTGTGAAGGCCCTGGCGGTGGACTTCCGTGAGTACCGGGGCGCGCACTATCCCGCGGTTCAGGCCGCTGTGGCCCGCCACGGGCTGAAGGCCAAGCCCTGTGTCGACGGCGATCCCTCGCAGGGACTGTGGGTCTATCTCGCCGATGACCCCGGCATCCCGGTCACCGACCGCCCCGCCGCGTAGAGCGGGCGCGAAGCGGCCGGTGGCCTCTGAGCCGGTCGGCCTCGGTCACGGGCGGGAACGATGCCCGTGACCGAAGCGGGCCGGGCGAGGCGCGGTCGTTCACGGCTGCCCGGCCGATCCGGGCGAGCCGGTCAGCCGAAGACCGACCGGGTCTCCTGCCCGATGGTCATGCGCCGGCCCTGCGCGTCCGGGGTGTCCTCGCCGTCCTCCGCCCCGGAGGCCGGGTCCTCGTCGGTGTCCCTGTTGAAGCGCACGGTGTCTCCCAGGCGCGACATCAGGCCCACGTAGACGGGGAGTTCGGCGAGACTGGGGGTGCTCAGGGTGATGACCAGGAGCTTTCCGCCGAACGGTGACGGAACGTACAGTTCGACATGGGCGAAGGCGATGGGGTTCTGGACCTCGCCGCCGCCGAACTCGGTGGCGTGGAAGGACACGGTGGCCGGGCCGCAGGCGAGGTCCACACGGTGGACGTCGCGGTGCTCTTCCAGGGAGAGCGCCTCGTGCAGCGAGGCGGCGACGACCTGGGGGCTGTCCGGTTCGATGTCCTCCACCCGCACCAGCAGGTTGGCGATGCTCACCTCCCCGGCCTCGGTCTCGAACAGGCCGACCGCCGCGTGGACGGTCCCGTCCTCCTCCAGGGCCTCGGCCATGGTCCGGTAGACCGCCGCGGTCACTTCCCGCTGGAAGTCGGTACCGCCTGGCCAGATCTTCGCAGCCAGCTCCTCGAGCGCCGCCTCGAAAGCGTCGGGCGGCAGCATCAGCGGAATCTCGTGGAAGTCCTCGGGCGATTCGAACTCGATGAGAACTTCCTGAGCCGGCCGGGGTGCTGTCGTCATCAAAGCCTCGATCCTCTTGGTTCCCGCATGCGTCAGAGCTTCCCGGCCGCGGGGGTGTCGGAGCCCGTGAAGGCGTTGTACAGACCGAGGCCGATACCGGGCGCCTGACCGACGATCTGGGTGCCGCGGGACCACCAGGACATCGGGTCGAGCGTGCCGTCGGCGCGAATGGCGCCCTGCAAGGAGTTCCTGACGCTCTGCGGAGCCCACTCGACGACCTTGCTGAGACCGCGCTCCTTGAGGGAGGCGCCCATGGTGTCCAGCACGTGGTTGTCCCAGGCCATCTTCATGCGGTTGCCGAAGCCGGACGTGGTGAACTTCATGCTGCCCTCGGCGTACTCCCGGCCCAGGCCGAACAGGGACTTCCCCTGGAGCCTGGCGGCGTCGTACCCCGCCTCCGTCAGCGCTTCGATCTTCCTGACCCGGTCGATCATCTGGACGCCGTTCTTGGCCGTCTTCATGGCGACCTTGACGCCCGCCGTCGCGGTCGTGGCCAGCTTTCCGAGCGGCACGACGCCCAGCGCGTCACCGACGAGATCCATCGCGCTCACATCGGCTCCGCCGAGCTTCGCGGCTCCGTGGGTGGCCAGGGCGCCCAGGGACAGGGCACCGCCGGCGAGGGCGAAGGCGCCCGACAGCGGCGGACACCAGAGCGTGAGCAGCGAGAGCACGCCCATGGCGGTCGCGGCGATGCTCAGCCAGTCGCCGATCTTCTTCAGCAGGTCGGCGTGTTTGGTGCACCAGTTCTGGATGCTGTGCCCGAGGCGGGTGAAGGCGTCGGCCAGCCCCTCCCAGAACCCCGGGTTCGGCGCGCCGTCCGTGGCCTTCTGCATCTGGCCGGCGACCTTGCGGGCCTCCGACTGGTGCTCCTCCAGGAGTTCCTTCGCGCGCTTGACGATCGCCTCGAACTCGTCGATGGCGCCCTCGAGCTTGTTCTTCGCGGAGTCGACGGTCTCTCCGGCCTTCTTCAGCCGGGCGTTGGCCGCGTCGATCTTGGCCTGGGCGTCCTGGAGCGCGGCCTGGTCGGTGTAGTACGTCCCGGAGAGGCGGAACGCGGGGTCCGCCGCCGCCTGGTTGTAGGCGTCGACGGCGCTGTCGTACTCGCCGCGGAAGGTCTTCTCGCGCTGCTTGACCGAGGCCGCCTGGGTCTCGTACTCCCGCGCCTTGGACTGGTAGCCGGTGAGCATGCCGTGCCACGACTTGAGCTGGGACGAGGCCGAGCGGATGGCGTCGCGGCTGTCACCCACGTACCGGGGCAGGTCACCGACCTTGTCGGCGAAGGCCTTCGCGGCCTCGCCCTCCCAGGCCCGTCCGCCGCCCTCGCCGCGCAGCGAGCTCAGAATCCGGTGGGCGTTGTCCAGGCCGGTCAGCGCGCTGTTGAGCTTGGTGACGAGGTCGTCGACGCTCTCGACCTTGCCGGGGGCCGGGTTGAAGCCGATCGCGGGGAACTCCTGCGGGCCGCTCATCGCGCACCTGCCGGGGACGGGAACGGTCCGGGAGCGGGCGTGGGCTTCCTGTTCTCCGCCTGCGTGAAGGCGTCGCGGATCGCCTGCTCGGTCTGTTCGTAGTTGTTCTTCGTCTGCTTGAGCCGCTCCTCGATGGCCTGGGTGCCGTCCGCGATCTTCTTGATCGCGTTGTCCCAGGAGTCGTGGAACTCGTCGCAGGCGTTGTCGAGCGCCTCGCTGCCCGTGCTCTTCGGGCCCACGTCCTTCAGGGCGTTGAGGGCCTTGCGCATATTGTCCTGACTGTTGTGCAGCTCTTTGATGAGCCGGTCGAGATCGTTGACCTCGACCTTGAAGTGATCACCCACGTGGTCCCCCGCGTGTCTGCCGGCAGTTCGAAATGCAAAGGGTGCGGTTCATTTCGGTGATGCGATCTTAGACACGGCCGCGGCGGGTGCGGCCGCCCCCCGGGACGCCGGGGCGCGGCCGCGCCCGGCACCCGGTCCGACGCGGCCGGAGGCACGGACGGTGTCCCTGACCGGGCAGGCCGGGCGGCCCCGGCGGCGTCGTCCCGGCCCGGCCCGGCGGGCCGGGCCCGAACCGCGAAACGCCGCCCTCGCGCCGGGTGTTCCGCCGGTGCGGAACCTCGGTGAGGGAGGTCATGGCTCGACGGTAGCGATTCGGCGGGAGACGGTCCATGTGCCTGCGGACGCCGTCCGCGCCCCTGCCGGCGACGTCACGCCCCGGGCCGCCCGCGCTCACGCCGGCACCACGTCCCTGACCGTCCGCAGCCCCCGCCGGCACCACGTCCCGGGCCGCTCGCGCGCAGTCCCTCACCAGCGCCCGCTCCCCGTCCTCCCGCCGCCGTGCCGGCATGTGCCGGCCGGAGGGCGGCCCCGCACCGGCCGGGCGCGGCAGTCACACGAAGGCGACGTCCGCCCCGCCGTCGGCCAGGCCCGCCATCGGGTCGTCCCAGCTCACCCGACATACCCGGACGACGGCGTCCGGATGTGCGGTCGTGAAGCGGGAGCGGGTCGCCGGAAGCGGGCCGCGGCCGGGGCTGGTGCTCGTGCCGGCCACCAGGGCACCGCGCCGTGCCGCCCGGTGCGCCGCCCCGGTCGCCGGCCCCTCCGCCCGCGCCTCCGGCGTCCGGCGGGCGTGCGGCGGCAGGGCTCGGCCCGCCTCGGCGAGGGTGGCGCCCTGGCGGCCGCGCGGGAACGGCTCGGCGCCCAACCGTCGCTCCGGCGCCCGGACTCCGGCGCCCGGATCCGCTCGTTCAGCGCGGGCTGGGAGACGTACCGCCGCTCGGCCGCGCGCGTGCGGCGCAGTTCCTCGGCGACGGACAGGAGCGGCGCGGGTCCCGCACCCGCACGCCGCTCCTCATGGTCATCGGTGGGCGAGACGGCCGGCGACCCGGCGGACCATCCCGCACATTTGTGCGGGAGTGCGCACATTCGTTGGTAAAGCCCGGCGGAACTCTTGTGCAATTCCTCTGCAGGCCCCAATCTTTCGGCTGACGCACAACGCACGAACGCCGCCCGGGATTGTCATGACCACGCCTTGTGGCGGTTCCGGAGCGGCTCGATGGGCGTGCACCACCCCCACCACGCACCACCGACTGAGGAGGACCCCTCACATGACCGTGATGCGTCACCCCCGCCGAAGACTGGCCGCGCTCGGCGCCGCGGCTACCGCCGCGCTCGCCGCGAACCTGGTCTCCGCCCTCCCCGCGGGGGCCGCCCCGCCCCCCGGGGACGGCCGGATCCAGTACGAGGACGCCGTGAACGCCGTCCCCGGCAGCTACATCGTCACCCTCAGGACGGAGAAGGCCGGTTCCGAAGCGGGCCGGGCCGTGGCGGAGAAGTACGGCGCGGACATCGAGCGCACGTACACCAAGGCCCTCAACGGCTACGCGATCGAG
Organism: Streptomyces sp. NPDC052020; assembly: GCF_040680575.1. Classification (NCBI taxonomy): domain Bacteria; kingdom Bacillati; phylum Actinomycetota; class Actinomycetes; order Kitasatosporales; family Streptomycetaceae; genus Streptomyces; species Streptomyces sp. NPDC052020. The sequence goes on along the minus strand of NZ_JBFAWY010000002.1, from coordinate 307,957 downwards.
GCGTCCGAGACCGAGGCGAAGCGTCTGGCCGCCGACCCGGCCGTCGCCTCCGTCGTCCAGGACCGCACGTTCACCCTCACCGCGACCCAGCCCAGCCCGCCCTCCTGGGGCCTGGACCGGATCGATCAGCGGAACCTGCCGCTGAACAATGCGTACACCTACCCGGATTCGGCCGGGCAGGGGGTGACGGCGTACGTCATCGACACCGGCGTCCGCATCACGCACACCGACTTCGGCGGCCGGGCCTCCTACGGCTACGACGCCATCGACAACGACAACACCGCCCAGGACGGGCACGGCCACGGCACCCATGTCGCCGGCACGGTCGCGGGCACCGCGTACGGCGTCGCCAAGCAGGCCAGGGTCGTCGGCGTGCGGGTGCTGAACAACTCCGGTTCCGGCACCACCGCGCAGGTCGTCGCCGGCATCGACTGGGTGGCCCGCAACGCGGTCAAGCCGGCCGTCGCCAACATGTCCCTGGGCGGCGGCGCCGACACCGCGCTCGACACCGCCGTCCGCAACGCCATCGCCTCGGGCGTCACCTTCGCCGTCGCGGCCGGGAACGAGTCCACCAACGCCTCCACCCGGTCACCCGCCCGCGTCGCCGAGGCGATCACCGTCGGCGCCACCACGTCGAGCGACGCGCGCGCGAGCTACTCCAACTACGGCACGGCCCTGGACCTGTTCGCGCCGGGCTCGTCCATCACCTCCTCGTGGAACACCGGCGACTCGGCCACGAACACCATCTCCGGTACGTCCATGGCGAGCCCGCATGTCGCCGGAGCCGCCGCGCTCCACCTGGCCGACAACCCCACGGCCACCCCCGCCCAGGTCTCCGCCGCGCTGACGTCCGCCGCCACCACCGGCGTCGTCACCAACCCGGGCACCGGCTCACCCAACCGGCTCCTGTACGTCGGCGGCGGTACGACCACCCCGCCCGGCCCGCGCTTCGAGAACACCGGCGACTACACGATCGGCGACAACGCCACCGTCGAGTCCCCGGTGACCGTCTCCGGCGTCGCGGGCAGCGCGCCCTCGGCTCTCGCCGTCGAGGTGCGCATCGCGCACACCTACATCGGCGACCTCCAGGTCCAGTTGATCGCCCCGGACGGCACGGCGTACACGCTGAAGTCGTACGGCACCGGCGGCAGCGCGGACAACATCGACACCACGTACACCGTGAACGCGTCCGCGGAGGCCGCGAACGGCACGTGGAAGCTCAGGGTCGGTGACAACGCGGCCCAGGACACCGGCCGTATCGACGCCTGGGCGCTCCAGTTCTGACCCCCGTCCCGCAACTCCCCTCGTCCTCGCGGCACGGCTCCGGGCACCCGGCCCGGACCGCCGCGAGGACGAGTCGTGTCCGGCGCGGGCACCGGCGCTCCGGCTCCTGTCCGTGCCCGCGGGCGGCACGGACAGGGGACCGGGGATGTCCGGAGTCCCGGCACCTTCCGCGAGCACTGCGAGAGGGGTGACGCCCTCATCGGCCCGAAGACTCGGCCGCCTTCCGCGACTGCCTCGGGCCGGCCGCCTCCCCGCCGCCGTACGAGAAGGGGGGCGCGGGCCGGTCGGAAGGCGGTGGAGGCGCGGAGGAGGCCCGCGGCACTGAGGTGTGAGAGCCGTCACAGTGGGGAGAAAGTGCCTGCGTAAAGCCGTGCGCCGGGGGTCGTCATCACTTCGGGTGATTCTCTGGCCCTTGCTTGCCTGGCACACCAGCGGTTGCCACGCTGTTGCTGTCTGTACAGCTGATGGGAGCGACCAGTGACATTCGGTGAGCAGCCGGCGTACCTGCGTGTCGCGGGTGATCTCCGCAAGAAGATCGTCGACGGTCTTCTGCCACCGCACACCCGGCTCCCGTCCCAGGCCCGGATCCGCCAGGAGTACGGCGTCTCCGACACCGTCGCCCTGGAGGCGCGCAAGGTGCTCATGGCCGAGGGCCTGGTCGAGGGCCGCTCCGGCTCGGGGACCTATGTGCGCGAGCGGCCCGTGCCCCGGCGCATCGCCCGCTCCGGGTACCGGCCGGCCGACGGGTCCACGCCCTTCCGCCAGGAGCAGGCCGACGCCGGGGTGCGGGGCACGTGGGAGTCGAGCACCGAGCAGGCCGAGGCGTGCGCCGCCGTCGCCGAGCGGCTGGCCATCGAGCCCGGCGACCGGGTGATGCGCACCAAGTACGTCTTCCGCGAGGGCGGCGAGGCGATGATGCTCTCCACGTCCTGGGAGCCGCTGGCCCTGACCGGGCGCACGCCCGTGATGCTGCCCGAGGAGGGCCCGCTCGGCGGCATGGGCGTGGTCGAGCGCATGGCCGCCATCGACGTCGTCGTGGACAACGTCACCGAGGAGGTCGGCGCCCGCCCCGGCCTCGCCGAGGAACTGCTCGCCCTGGGAGGCGTCCCGGGCCATGTCGTCCTGGTCGTCCAGCGCACCTTCTACGCCTCGGGCCGCCCGGTGGAGACGGCCGACGTGGTGATCCCCGCGGACCGGTACCGGGTGGCGTACCACCTGCCGGTGAAGTAGGACCAGCCGCCGCCGCGCGCCGCCTTTCCGGGGTCCCCGGAGCCCCGCCGCGCGCGACGCCCCCGTCCCGCCCTGCCCCCCTCCGTCCTCCTCCCGCCCCCCGGCGACCGGCGCGCATTTCTCGCGCGCCCCTCGCGCCCCTTCTTGCCGATCGCCGGCGGTTCCGGCGGGCCCGGACCGCTCGGGGGGGCGTTGGATTCCGGTCGTTCTCGCAGGTCGCCCCGAGGTGCCCGTCACGGCGCTGACCGGAGACATCGGGGCCGGGGGCGGCGCGTTCGGCATCGTGCGCCCCCTGGGTGCTGGCCGGTTGCGTACCTCTTTGTGAAAAGCCGTATCCGGTGCGTGAAGGTTAGGCGTAGGGTCGGGCATATGCACATCGGGGTTTCAGTGATGGGCGGGGCCCGGTACGGGCCGCGGGCGAGAAGGGGAGGGGCACGATGAACGACAGCACGGTCGCTCTGCCCTGGCTTGTCATCCGGCAGGACGACAACGGCAGCCGCTACCGCGTCGGCAGGTACGCGACCCGGGCGGAGGCCCAGAAGATCGCGGACAGCCTGGACGGCCGCGGCCAGCAGCTCTACTGGGTCGAGAGGATCGGCCAGAACGGAACGGGCGCGCGCGACTGACCGGCGCCTGAGTCCCCCGGCCGGGGCGGCCGCGCGCGGCGCACGCGCGTGAGCCAGGGGTGCCCCCGGTGCCGGGCAGGCGCCCGCGGCGCCCGCGCCGCCCTCGCGTAGGCTCCGGCGCATGACGGTACGGATCGTGGTGGGTGCCGCCCTGTTCGACGGCGGGCGCCTGCTCGCCGCGCGCCGCAGCGCACCGGCGGAACTGGCCGGACGCTGGGAGCTGCCCGGCGGCAAGGTCGAGGCGGGCGAGACGCCCGAGGCGGCGCTGGTGCGCGAACTGCGCGAGGAACTGGGCGTCGAGGCCGAGGCCGGTGAGCGGATCCCGGGGCAGTGGCCGCTGAAGGCCCCCTATGTCCTGCACGTGTGGACGGCCCGCCTGCTGCCCGGCTCCGCCGCCCCCGCACCTTTGCAGGACCACGACGAACTGCGCTGGCTCCCGCCCGCCGACATCTGGGACGTGCCCTGGCTCGAGCAGGACGTGCCGGCCGTCCGGCAGACGTGCGCGCATCTCGGACTGGAGGCGGCGCCCGGTACGTGAGGCGCGACGGGGGAGCACGGCCCGCCCGCCCTCCGGCGGCGAGCACCGCCGTACGTCATGCGTACGCCGCCTGTGCCTCTGTACGCCCCGCCCGCACCCGGCCGTACCCGGCCGCACCACCCGGACACCACCCGGACGTCTCCGGGCCGCGCGGGCGGTACCACACGGCCTATATCGGGTATGGGCCCATTAACCCCATGAAACCGGATATCGGTGGGCTTGCTGGCCGGGGAAGTGATGGGCGTGATCGACATCGACGGCGGGTGCGTCGAGTGGTCCTTTCCCGCGGAACCGGGTGCCGTGCGGACCGCCCGGTCCCTCGTCCGCGGCCGGCTGCGCGACTGGGGCCTGGACTGCCTGGGCGACATCGCCGCGCTGCTGGTCAGCGAGCTCGTCACCAACGTCCTGCGGCACGCCACCGGCCCCGTCGGCCTCCGCCTCGTCGCGCCCTCGGCCGGGGACGGCGTCCTGCGCGTGGAGGTGTCCGACTCGCTTCCCGAGATGCCCCGCGAACGGGCCGCCCACCCCGAGGACGAGGGCGGACGCGGTCTGTACCTGGTGGCCTCCGCCAGCCGCCGCTGGGGTACCCGGCCCCGGGAGGCGGGCAAGACGGTGTGGTTCGAGCTCACCGTGCCGGGACGGCGCACGGATGCCTGACGCCGCTCGCGCGCCCCGCCCGCCCGGCGACCGGTCCCGGCATCGGCGCCCAAAGCCGAAAAGGCGTGATTCGACGTCGTGTCCGCTGGTTAGAAGACTGGAAGTGTTGTCACGGTCCGGTCCACACAAAGCATCGGGACCGTGCTGTGATCGTGAACACCGTGTTGTGCGGCACCGTAGTGCTGGATACTGCGGGCAGCCGCCCCCGGTGACCGGTGCCGGACGCGGTGAGCTGGAGGGGACGGTTCGCGTGAGCGAGATACCAGCGAGGGCCACGGAGTGCGGCAGCCCGTCGGACGGCGCGAGGACGGTGGCCGCGGACGGGCCGGCTTCCGGCGCGCTGCCGCCGGGGGACGCCATGTGGCAGAGCAGTCCCCCCGGTTCCATCTACGACTACATCAAGGCCGCCTCCTTCTCCATCGGCGCCGACGGGCTCGTCGACCAGTGGAGCCTGCGCGCGGAGCAGCTGTTCGGCATCCCGGCCGAGCGCGCCGTCGGCCTGGACCCCATCGAGGTCTTCATCGACCCCGAGCTGCGCGAGCGGGGCCAGCGCAAGATGGCGGAGATCCTCGACGGGCGGGAGTGGACCGGCGTGGTGCCCTTCCGGCTGCCCGACGACGCCCGCGGCGAGGGCGGCACGCGCGGACTGGCCGAGGTCTACGTCATGCCGACGCGCACCGTCGACGGCGAGAAGGCCGCCGTCTGCATCGTCGTCGACGTCCGCACCCTGCGCAGTATCGAGACCGACCTCGCCGCCTCCCAGGCCATATTCGGGCAGTCTCCGTTCGGTTTCCTGCTGATCGACACCGATCTCCGGGTCCGCCGCGCCAACCACCGGTTCGCCTCCGTCTTCGGCGGCACGCCCGACGACCACCGCGGCAAGGGCGTCCACGACTATCTGCCGCGCGGCGAGGCCGAGCGGGTCGCCGCGACCCTGCGCCGGGTGCTGGAGACCGGCGACTCGGTCACGGACATGCACGTCACCGGGTTCGTTCCGGGCTCCGAGGAGCGCCGCAACTGGTCCGTCAACCTCTACCGCGTCCACAGCGGCACCGGCCGCCCCATCGGCATCGCCTGGCTCGGCACCGACATCACCGCCCGCCGCGCCGCCGCCCGCGAGGCCGCCGCCGCCCGGCGCAACCTCGCCCTCCTCAACGAGGCCGGCGCCCGCATCGGCAACTCCCTGGACCTGGAGACCACCGCCCGCGAACTCCTCGACGTCGTCGTCCCCGGCTTCTGCGACCTGGCCACCGTCGACCTGTACCAGGGCCTGCTGGCCGGTGACGAGACTCCGCCGGGACTCGCCGACGGCAGCGCCGAGTTGCGCCGCGTCGCCTTCGCCAGCGCGGTCTCCGACGCCCCCTTCCTCGGCACCGGCGAGCGGGTCCCGGTCGGCTCCGTCCACCACTTCCCCTTCAACTCGCCGTGCGCCGACGCCCTGCGCACCGCCCGCCCGCGGTCCGTCCCCGCCGAGGACGGCGGGCTCGTGCAGTCCATGCTCGCCGTCCCGATGGTCGCCCACGACACGGTCGTGGGGCTGGCGCAGTTCGCCCGGACCAAGGGCAGCGAGCCGTTCGGCGACCGCGACCGCGACCTCGCCGTGGAACTGGCCGCGCGGGCCGCCGTATGCATCGACAACGCCCGCCTGTACCGGCGCGAGCACGAGCGCGCGCTGATCCTCCAGCGGTCCCTGCTGCCGCCCGGCGACCCGGAGGCGTCCGGTCTGGACATCGCCTGCCGGTACCTGCCCGGCAACGCGGCCACCGGGCGTCCCAGCGAGGTCGGCGGCGACTGGTTCGACGTCATCGAGCTCCCCGGCCACCGCACCGCGCTGGTCGTCGGCGATGTCATGGGCCGCGGCCTGCGCGCCGCCGTCGCGATGGGCGAACTGCGCACCGCCGTCCGCACCCTGGCCCAGCTCGACCTCGAGCCGGCCGAGGTACTCGCCCAGTTGGACGAGATCGCCCGCGGCCTGGGCGCCGCCGGCGGGCCCTCCCAGGCGTTCGGCGGAGGCGTCCGCCAGGCCACCCGCGCCGCCCGCCGCCCCCGCGAGGCCGATCTGTCCGAGGTCTACCTGGCGACGTGCGTCTACGCCGTCTACGACGCCGTCACCCGGCGCTGCACCTTCGCCAACGCCGGCCATCTGCCGCCCGTCCTGGTCGAACCCGGCGAGCAGGCCCTCATGCTCGACGTGCCGCCCGGCATGCCGCTCGGGGTCGGCGGGGAACCCTTCGAGGAGGTGGAGGTCGAACTCCCCGAGGGCGCCCTGCTCGCCCTCTACACGGACGGCCTGGTCGAATCCCGCGACCACCCCCTGGACGAGGGACTCCAGGCGTTCGTCGGCGCCCTGACGGATCCCGCCCGCCCCCTGGAGGACGTCTGCGACCACGTCCTCAACACCCTCGACACCCACCACGGTGAGGACGACATCGCGCTGCTGATGGCCCGGGTGCAGGGACTGCCCGCCGAGTCAGTCGGCGACTGGACCCTGCCGCGCGAGCCGCGCAGCGTGGGCCGGGCCCGCGAGCACGCGCGCGGCCAGTTGCTCGCCTGGGGCCTGGACGCGCTGGTCGACACCACCGAACTGCTCGTCAGCGAGCTGGTCACCAACGCGCTCCGGTACGGCGAGGGGGAGATCAGACTGCGGCTGCTCCTCGACCGGACGCTGGTGTGCGAGGTGTGGGACTCCGGCCTGGTCCAGCCGCGCCGCCGCCGCGCCCGCGACACCGACGAGGGCGGCCGGGGCCTGCAACTCGTCGGGCTGCTCAGCGCCGCCTGGGGCTCCCGCCGCACACCGCGCGGCAAGACGGTCTGGTTCGAACTGCCCCTGCCGGGTGACGACGACGTCCTGAAGGACCCGGCGGAGGCGCTGCTGAACCTGTTCTGACGCGGGGCCCCGCGGCACCGCCCCCGGGACCCGGCCGGTCCGGTGGCACGACCGGGGCGGCCGGACGGTGCGACGGTGTCACCCCGCCGGCCGCGCCGGACGCGCCCACCGCGCCCGGGTGCGGGGCCCGCCGAAAGCCGCGGGCGGGCCGCCGTCCGGTTCCCCGCCCAGCAGGATCCCGGCGAGGACGGCCCCGTCCGCCCAGCCCCCCTCCCCGGCCGCCGTGGCACGCGGCCTGCCGTACTGCCCTACGTCCCGGGCGGCGAGCTCCCGGGCCCGGCGGGCCAGCGCCTCGGCGGCGAGCGGCTCGGCCGGGCGCGCGGCCAGGAGCCGCTCCGCCTCCGCCAGCCGGGTGCGGGCCTCGGCGCCCACCGCGCCCCGGTGCGTGGCGACGAAGGCGGCGGCGGCCCCGGTGACGCCGCGGGCGCAGAGCAGCGCGGCGGCGGACAGCACCCCCGCCCGCCCGGCACCCAGCGCCGCGAGGGCCCGTACGATCCGGCGCAGCGCGTCCAGCGGGTCGTACGGACCGCCCGTCACGTCCTCCCGTACGGCGGCCAGGACACCGTCGGCCTGCCGGAGCCGCGCCCCCCTCTCCCCGGCGGCGGGGCCGGTCCCGGGCGCCCGCGCCGCGGACCGCAGGGCCGCCAGCTCCGCCTCCGCCCCGGTCAGCGCGGCCGGCACCAGCCCGGCCGCCGCCGCCAGGTCCGCGGCGAGCCGCTCGACGGCCGCGACCAGGAGGCCGGCCTGTGCCACGGCGCCCTCCGCGGCCCGCAGGTGCCGGGCCGCCCGGTAAAGGTCACCCAGGTCGGCGGCCTGACGGGCGAGATTGAGCCGGTCGGTGGCGAAGACCAGGCGGTCCTTGGCCTGTTCGGGATAGCCGGTGACGGGGCTGGTCGCGGACGGCGGATACCGCCGGGCGAGGTCCGCGAGCGCGGCCACCGTGGCGGTCGTACGGGCGGTCAGCCCCCGGAACCGGGCCTCCGCCCCCGTCAGCGCCTCCCCGGGGTCCCGGTCCAGAGCGCGGGCCCGGTCGAAACCGGCCGCCACCGCGTCCAGCCGCCGCCCCGCCTCCTGGCACCGCCCGGTGATCCCGGCCAGGGCGTGCCGCCGGGCCGCGGCCTCCTCCGGGACGCCGTCGTCGTACCGCTGGCGCATCCGGAAGGCCGCCGCCAGCTCGGTCCGGGCCGAGCGCAGGGCCGCCGCGAAGGGCTCCGCCGCGGGCCCGAGCGGTTCCTCGGCGAAGCCCAGCTCCGCACCGCTGGTGCGCACGCAGTCATCGGCCTCGACCAGTGCCGCCCGGGCCTGCGCGTCGAGCTCGGCGACCGGCGGAGCGGGCGGGGGGACGGGCGCTCCGCCGGGGGTGGTACGGGTCCGGGCGCGGCGGGTGCGCCGCAGCCAGCCGTAGCCGCCCAGCACCGCCGCGGCGCCCACCGCGAGGAGCGGAACGGCGAGGTCCGCCGTCGAGGTGCCGTCCTGCGCGCCGCCCGCCGCGGCGGCGCTCGCCACCGCGACATCGCGGGCGGGCGCAACCGGAACCTCGGCAGGCGTCGTCATCCCGGGCAACACCAGCCACACCAGCCCGGCCGCACTGCCCAGCACGGCGTGCGCCACCCGCACGGATATGTGCGAGGCGGCGCCGCGCGGCCGGCCCCGTACCAAGGATGACGTCACATTTCGGAGCGTATGGGCTCGAATGCGGCTCCGCGACCGGGGCGTCCGGGGTGGCCGACAGATGAGGGGCGGGCCGATGGAGCGGACGAGCGATACGCGGCGGGCGCGGGAGGCGCGGCGCGCGGCCGCGGAGCCGGGGAGGCGGCCGGGCCCCGAGCCGGGCGGGGAGGGGACGGACGCGCCGGAATCCGCCGAGGCCGCCGAGCCGGGGACCGGGCGGGCCGGGGAGGGTGGCGCGCCGGCGCCGCGGGGGCGACGCCGGCCCCGGTGGCCGCGGTGGGTCCGCCGCGGTGTCCTGGCCGTCGTCCTGGCCGTGCTCCTCCCCCTGATCGCCGCCGAGACGGCCCTCCGCGTCGCCTACGCGGGCGATCCGGCCGAGGGCACGTTCACCAGGAACCGCGACGCCATCTGGCTCGGCCACGCCTGGGTCGACGGCCGCAAGGACGACGCGGACCTCGCCGCCTTCGCCCGGCGCCTGCGGGACACCGGCATCCGCGACCTGTACGTCCACACCGGCCCGCTGGAGCACGACGGCACCCTGCCGAAGGCGCTGTACCCGAGGGCCCGCTGGCTGATCGAGGGGGTGCACCGGACGCTGCCCGGCATCCGCGTCCAGGCGTTCCTCGGCGACGTCCTCGCCACCGAGAGCCCCGACGGCATGCGGCTGGAGCGGCCCGCCACGCGCGCCGCCGTCGTCCGCTCCGCCCGTCAGGTGCTGGACGCGGGCTACGACGGCGTCCACCTCGACCTGGAGCCCCTGCACTCCGGCGACCGTCACTACCTCGGACTCCTGGACGACCTGCGCCGGGTCACCCGGGACCGGCACGCGCAGTTGTCGGTGGCCGCGCACCAGATCGACCCGCTCCCGGGCTTCCACTCCTTCTGGGGCGCCGTCACGGGGCATCCGAAGTGGTGGTCGCAGGAGTTCTTCGGCCAGGTGGCGCGCCGCGTCGACCAGATCGCCGTGATGTCGTACGACACGATGCAGCCGCTGCGGAGCACCTACGGCGGCTATGTCGCCCAGCAGACCGCGCTCGCCCTGGAGGTCACCCCGCCCACCACCGACCTGCTGATGGGCCTGCCCTTCTTCCACGAGAACCGGTTCGGCCACTGGGCCCACGCCGAGACCGTCCCGGCCGCCGTCCGGGGCGTGCGGCTCGGCCTGTCCCGGACCGACGCCGACCGCGCCCGCTTCGGCGTGGCCCTCTACGTGGACTTCGCCGCGACGGAGGCGGACTGGCGGGCGTACCGGGAGGGCTGGGTGCGGTGAGGGGCGCGGGGTGCGGGGACCGCGCGAGCCGTCACCCGGCCGAGGACCGCCGCCGGATCTTCGACCCCAGCCACACCAGCGGGTCGTACTTGCGGTCGACGACCCGCTCCTTCAGCGGGATCAGCGCGTTGTCGGTGATCTTGATGCCTTCGGGGCAGACCTCGGTGCAGCACTTGGTGATGTTGCAGTAGCCGAGGCCGTGCTCCTCCTGGGCGGTGCTCTTGCGGTCCAGCCCCGTCTCGGCCGCCGCGTCCAGGGGGTGCATGTCCAGCTCGGCGACGCGCATCAGGAAGCGCGGCCCGGCGAACGCCCGCTTGTTCTCCTCGTGGTCGCGGACGACATGGCAGGTGTCCTGGCACAGGAAGCACTCGATGCACTTGCGGAACTCCTGCGAGCGGTCCACGTCCTGCTGCGTCATGCGGTACTCGCCGGGGCCGAGCCCGGCGGGCGGGACGAACGCCGGGACCTGGCGGGCCTTGTCGTAGTTGAAGCCGACGTCCGTCACCAGGTCGCGGATCACCGGGAAGGCGCGCAGCGGGGTGACGGTGATCGTCTCGTCCCGGCGGAAGACCGACATGCGGGTCATGCACATCAGGCGCGGCCGTCCGTTGATCTCGGCCGAGCAGGAACCGCACTTGCCCGCCTTGCAGTTCCAGCGCACGGCGAGATCGGGGGCTTGGGTGGCCTGGAGGCGGTGGACGATGTCGAGGACCACCTCGCCGTCGTTCACCTCGACCGTGAAGTCCTTCAGACCGCCGCCCTCGGCGTCTCCCCGCCATACCCGGAAGCGGGCCTCGTAGCCGCTCATTCGTCCAGCTCCTCTTCGGCCAGGTACTTGACCAGCTCCTCCTTCGCGAAGAGGGCGAGCAGGTCGGGGCGGATGGGTTCGGTGGTCTCACGGGTGAGGGCGATCCGGGCGAGGGCCGGGTCCGCTGCGGCCGGGCCACCGGCCGGACCGTCCGCCGCCGGGCCCTCCGACGGGCCGGCGAGCCGGCACAGCAGGTTGATCCGGCGCCATCCGCGGTCCATCGACGGGTGGTCCTCGCGGGTGTGCCCGCCGCGCGACTCCGTGCGCTCCAGCGCGGCCCGCGCCACGCACTCGCTGACCAGCAGCATGTTCCGCAGGTCCAGGGCGAGGTGCCAGCCCGGGTTGAACTGCCGGTGCCCCTCGACGCCGACCCGGCGGGCCCGGCCGCGCAGCTCGGCCAGTCTCTCCAGCGCCTGCTTCATCTCCTCGTCGCGGCGGATGATGCCGACCAGGTCGTTCATCGTCTGCTGGAGTTCCTGGTGGAGGGCGTACGGGTTCTCCGGCGGGCCGCCGGCCGGCTCCCCGCTCTCCCCCGGCGCGGAGAAGGGCCGCAGCGCCTCCGCGGCGGCGGCGCCGATCTGGCCGTCGTCCACCCGGGGGCGCGCCGCGGCCAGGCCGGTCGCGTACTCGGCGGCATACCGTCCCGCCCGGCGCCCGAAGACCAGCAGGTCGGAGAGGGAGTTCCCGCCCAGGCGGTTGGAGCCGTGCATGCCGCCGGCGACCTCGCCGGCCGCGTACAGCCCCGGCACGCCGCGCGCCGCCGCCGTGTCGGAGTCGACGGCGACGCCGCCCATCACGTAGTGGCAGGTGGGGCCGACCTCCATCGGCTCGGCCGTGATGTCCACGTCGGCCAGCTCCTTGAACTGGTGGTACATGGACGGCAGCCGCCGTTTGATCACCTCGGCGGGCATCCGGGTCGACACGTCGAGGAAGACGCCGCCGTGGGGGGAGCCCCGGCCCTCCTTCACCTCGGTGTTGATGGCCCGCGCCACCTCGTCCCTGGGCAGCAGCTCAGGGGGGCGCCGGTTGCGGTCGGGGTCGTCGTACCAGCGGTCGGCCTCGTCCTCCGACTCCGCGTACTTGTCCTTGAAGACGTCGGGGACGTAGTCGAACATGAACCGCTTGCCGTCGCTGTTGCGCAGCACCCCGCCGTCGCCGCGCACCGACTCGGTGACGAGGATGCCCTTCACGGACGGCGGCCAGACCATGCCCGTCGGGTGGAACTGCACGAACTCCATGTTGACCAGGGGCGCCCCCGCCAGCAGCGCCAGCGCGTGCCCGTCGCCGGTGTACTCCCACGAGTTCGACGTGACCTTGAAGGACTTCCCGATGCCGCCGGTGGCGATCACCACGGCGGGCGCCTCCAGGACGAAGAACCGGCCGGTCTCCCGCTCGTAGGCGAACACCCCGCAGACCCGGTCCCCGTCCTTCAGGACCCGGGTGACCGTGCACTCCTGGAAGACCTTGAGCCCGGACTCGTAGTCGCCGGTCCTGCGGTGGTCCTCCTGCTGGAGGGCGACCACCTTCTGCTGGAGGGTGCGGATCAGCTCCAGGCCCGTGCGGTCGCCGACGTGGGCCAGGCGCGGGTACTCGTGGCCGCCGAAGTTGCGCTGCGAGATCCTCCCGTCCTTCGTGCGGTCGAACAGCGCGCCCCAGGTCTCCAGCTCCCACACCCGCTCCGGTGCCTCCCGGGCGTGCAGCTCCGCCATCCGCCACTGGTTGAGGAACTTGCCGCCGCGCAGGGTGTCGCGGAAGTGGACCTGCCAGTTGTCGCCCGCGTTGACGTTGCCCATCGCCGCCGCGATGCCGCCCTCGGCCATCACCGTGTGCGCCTTGCCGAAGAGCGACTTGCAGATCACGGCCGTACGGGCGCCCCGCTCGCGCGCCTCGATCGCGGCGCGCAGCCCGGCGCCGCCCGCGCCCACCACGACCACGTCCCATTCCTGCCGGTCGACCACGGACATCACAGGGCCTCACTCATCGGAAGTCGTCGGAAGTCGTTGGAAGCCGTCGGAAGCCGTCGGGACCCCTCGGGGCTCGCCGGGGTTCTTCGGGACTCCTCGGGGCTCGTGGGGACGCACGCGCCACTCGCCGGGACGCATCAGAAGAACCTCGGATCGTCGAAGACGCCGGACGCGACGAGATACACGTAGAGGTCGGCGAGGGCCACGCTCAGCAGGGACGCCCAGGCCAGCTGCATGTGCCGGGCGTTGAGCTTGCCCGCCAGCTGCCACATGCGGTAGCGCACGGGGTGCCGGGAGAAATGTTTCAGCTTGCCGCCGACGATGTGCCGGCAGGAGTGGCAGGACAGGGTGTACGCCCAGATCAGCACGATGTTGACGAGGAAGACCAGCGTGCCCAGGCCCATGTGGCCCCACGCGTAGTGCTCGTCGCGGAAGGCGAGCACGGTGTCGTAGGTCAGGATGCCCGCGACGGGCACGGCCGCGTAGAAGAAGTAGCGGTGGACGTTCTGCAGGATCAGCGGGAAGCGGGTCTCGCCGGTGTACCCGCGGTGCGGCTCGGCCACCGCGCAGGCCGGCGGGGACGCCCAGAAGCCCCGGTAGTACGCCTTGCGGTAGTAGTAGCAGGTCAGGCGGAAGCCGAGCGGGAAGATCAGGATGATGATCGCGGGTGAGACGCCCCACCAGCCGCCGAGGATCTCCCAGTTCGGCCCGCCCCGCATCGGCACGCAGTTCTCCGCCAGGCACGGCGAGTAGAACGGCGAGACGTAGGGCGCCGCGTAGTAGTCGGCGCCGGCGAAGGCCCGCCAGGTGGAGTAGACGACGAACGCCAGCAGGCCGGCGGCCGTGGCGGCCGGGGCCAGCCACCAGCGGTCGGTGCGCAGGTGCCGGGCGGCGATGGCGGCGCGCGTCGCGGTGTGGACGCCGCCGCCGGGGCGGGGCTGTGTGGCGGGGGGTGGTTCCGTACCAGTGGCCAAGATATGACTCCCCTTACTGAGGGTTCAGGGGCGCGCCGGACGGCGGTTCAGGGGGCGCGGCGGTCGCGGGCGCCGAGGCCCTCGTCGTCCGTGTCCGTCCACAGGGAGAGGTCGTACGGCGCGTCGGAGATGGTGACGAGGTCGGGCCGTTGCGGCGCGGCCGGGGACGCCGCCGCCTGACGCAGCAGCGCGACGCTGTCCCGCAGGTGGTCGGCGTCGGTGCGCACCCGGCGCATCTCCAGGCCGCTGCCGCCGAGCTGCTGTTCCAGGCGGCCGATGGACCGGAACAGATCCTCCAGGCAGCGCTGGACCGATGTGAGTTCGTCGTGCACGGACATGACTTGCCCTCGCTTCCGCGGCCTTCGAGGCCCAAGACGGCAACGTTCATGCGCCTGCGAGTGTCGCGCGTCACACCCTGCTCTGGGAAGGGATGTGCACCCGATTGGCCGAGGTGCGCGGGTGTGTCCGCAGGTGCGTTACGTCGTACGAGTGACCTTACCGCTCGTGGTCGACGTGTCGCTCAGAGTTGCCGAACCCTTTCCTCTTCAGTGGCCGCATAGATCTGATGAGCTCCATATACCGCCAAAAGTGATCGTAACGCCCGCGGCCTTCCGGAGGTAGCAGAGATGTCCCACGTCGGCGTCGGACCGCGCGCGGTCACGCGCTCGGTCGCCTTCCTCACCGCGGGCGCGCTCGCGGTGCCCGCCCTCGCGGCGTGCAGCTCCGAGGGCGAGGCGGCCGGCAAGCCGCTGGCGGCACAGGACGTCGCTCCCGCCGCGCGCGCCCGCGTCGCCGACGGCGGCACGCTGCGCTGGGCCGTGGACTCCGTACCGGACACCCTGAACGCCTTCCAGGCGGACGCCGACGCCACCACCACCCGCGTGGCCCAGGCCGTGCTGCCGTCGATGTACCGGATGGACGCCGCCGGCCGCCCGGTGCGCAACCCCGACTACCTGGAGTCGGCACGGGTCGTCGCGACCGAGCCCAAGCAGGTCGTCCTCTACAAGCTCAACCAGCAGGCCGTCTGGAGCGACGGCCGGGAGATCGGCGCCGCGGACTTCGCCGCCCAGTGGCGGGCCCTCTCCGGCCGGGACAGCGCCTACTGGACGGCCCGCAACGCCGGTTACGACCGCATCGAGAAGATCGAGCGCGGCAAGAACGACCTGGAGGTCCGGGTCACCTTCGGCCGCCCCTACGCCGACTGGAAGTCGCTGTTCACCCCGCTGTACCCGAAGGACGTCATGGGCACCCCGGACTCCTTCAACGACGGGGCGCGGCGCGAGCTGGAGGTCACCGCCGGCCCCTTCGCGGTGGAGAAGGTCGACCGCGAGGAGGACGAGGTCGTTCTCACCCGCAACCCGCGCTGGTGGGGCGACCAGGCGAAGCTGTCGCGGATCGCGCTGCGCGCGCTGCCCCGGGACAAGCGGACGGCCGCGCTGGTCGCCGGCGAGATCGACCTGGCCGAGCTCGACCCGGACGCGGCCCGGGGGGCCGGGTTCGCCGCCGCCCCGCGCCGCACGGGCGCCGGTACCCCGCTGATGGGGCCGGGCGGCTCCGCGCAGGCCGGTGCGGGCGGCGCGCGCTCGGCCGCGGACGCCCTGCGCTCCTGGGCCGTGGCCAACGGCTCCGACGAGGAGGCCGCCTACGAGGAGACCCTCGCCCGGGAGGAGCGGCGCAAGGCCGCTGCCGCCCGCGAGCGCCGGCAGCGGGCCCTGAGCGGCTACGAGGTGCGCAAGTCCCTGGAGCCCGCCTACACCCAGCTCGCCCTCAACGGCGCCGACGGCCCGCTCGCCGACGAGCGGGTCCGCCGGGCCGTGGCCCGCGCGCTGGACCGCGAGGAGCTCGCCCAGGCCGTCCTGAAGCCCCTCGGACTGCCCGCCGTGCCGGTCGGCAGTCACCTGGCGCTGTCCGGCCAGGCCGCGTACGCCGACGGCAGCGGAGCCCTCGGCGGGCAGGACACCAAGGGGGCGCTGGCGCTGCTCGCGGACGCCGGGTGGGTGCCGGGCGGGCCGGTGACGGAGGGCGGGAAGGCCGCCGGAGGGGAGCGGAAGGGGGCCGGGCGGGAGAAGTCGGAGGAGGAGTCGCCGGGCGGCGACGACGGCACGTACATCGTCGGGGAGGACGACAAGAGCGGGGACGACGGCGACGGGGGCGACAGGAGCGACGAGGGCGGCTCGGACGCGGACGGGTCGGAGAAGGGGGACGGCGAGAAGAACGAGAACAAAGAGAAGAACGAGAACAAAGAGAAGGACGAGAACGAGGAGGAGAAAGAGGAGAAGGGGAAGAAGGGGCGGAACGGGGAGAACAAGGCGCAGGGCGGTGCCCCCGGCGCCTACGCGCCGAAGGGCACGGCGGCCCCGGCGGGCTCGGCGGCGGCGCCGCTCGCCAAGGACGGCAAGCCGCTCACGCTCCGCTTCGTGGTCCCCTCCGGCTCCGGCTCCAAGGCGCTGCGCACGGTGGCGGAGCGGATCTCCCGCATGCTGGAGCGGGTCGGCATCCGCACCGACCTCACCAAGGTCTCCGACCACAGCTACTTCAAGGACCACGTCGCGTCCGGCCAGTACGACCTGGCCCTGTACTCCTGGCCCGCGTCCGCCTTCCCCGCCACCGACGCGCGCCCCGTCTACGCCAAGCCGGTCCCGGCCGCCGACGGCTCCCTGAACGTCGAGCAGAACTACACCCGGGTCGGCACCGACCAGGTCGACCACCTCTTCGACCAGGCCCTGGCCACGCTGGACGAGGAGGAGGCCCGCGCGCTGCTGCGCAAGGCGGACTCCCGGATCTGGGCGGCGGCCGGGTCCCTTCCCCTGTACCAGCGGCCCCAGCTCGTCGCCGCCCGGAAGAACCTCGCCAACGCCGGTGCCTTCGGCTTCGAGACGCCGGTGTACGAGGACATGGGCTTCCTGAAGAAGGGCGCCCAGGGGGCGCGGCCGTCGGCGAGCCCGGCGTCCTGAACCGCTTCTCCCGGCCGGGCCGGTGAGCCGCGGCGTGATACCCGGCACGCCGTCCCGGCGGCGGCCCCGTACCATGGGGTGAGGCCGTGGCATGTTCCGCCCGGCAGGGCCCGCGTAACACAGACGTACGCGCAGGGCATTCCTCACACTCCGGGAGTACGCCGCAATATGGCCGTGTCCACCACACGTCATGACATCCGCAACGTCGCCATCGTCGCCCACGTCGACCACGGCAAGACCACCATCGTCGACGGCATGCTGAAGCAGGCCGGCGCCTTCGCCGCCCACCAGCTCGACTCCGTCGACGACCGCATGATGGACTCCAACGACCTGGAGCGTGAGAAGGGCATCACGATCCTCGCCAAGAACACCGC
This sequence comes from Streptomyces sp. NPDC052020, assembly GCF_040680575.1. Taxonomy (NCBI): domain Bacteria; kingdom Bacillati; phylum Actinomycetota; class Actinomycetes; order Kitasatosporales; family Streptomycetaceae; genus Streptomyces; species Streptomyces sp. NPDC052020. The sequence continues at coordinate 290,720 of NZ_JBFAWY010000002.1, read as the reverse complement.
GGTGAAGTATCACCCGAAGGACGGCGGGGACCCGATCACCATCAACATCATCGACACCCCCGGCCACGCCGACTTCGGTGGCGAGGTCGAGCGCGGTCTGTCCATGGTGGACGGTGTCGTGCTGCTGGTGGACGCCTCCGAGGGGCCGCTGCCGCAGACCCGCTTCGTGCTGCGCAAGGCGCTCCAGGCCCGGCTGCCGATCATCCTGTGCATCAACAAGACGGACCGTCCGGACGCCCGGATCGACGAGGTCGTCAACGAGACCTACGACCTCTTCCTCGACCTGGACGCCGACGAGGAGCAGATCGAGTTCCCGATCGTCTACGCCTGCGGCCGGGACGGCATCGCGTCCCTGACCAAGCCGGAGGACGGCACCGTCCCGTCCGACTCCACCTCCCTGGAGCCGTTCTTCAGCACGATCCTGGAGCACATCCCGGCCCCCACCTACGAGGAGGGCGCCCCGCTCCAGGCCCATGTGACCAACCTGGACGCCGACAACTTCCTCGGCCGTATCGCGCTGCTCCGCGTCCACCAGGGCGAGCTGAAGAAGGGCCAGACGGTCGCGTGGATGAAGCGCGACGGGTCCGTGCAGAACGTGCGCATCAGCGAGCTGATGATGACCGAGGCGCTCACCCGCAAGCCCGCCGAGAAGGCCGGCCCCGGTGACATCTGCGCGGTCGCCGGCATCCCCGACATCATGATCGGCGAGACCCTCGCGGACCCGGAGAACCCGGTTCCGCTGCCGCTGATCACGGTGGACGAGCCCGCGATCTCCATGACCATCGGCACCAACACCTCCCCGCTGGTGGGCCGCGGCGGCACCGGCAAGGGCGCCGACGCGAAGGCGGCCGTGAAGGACCGCAAGGTCACCGCGCGCCAGGTCAAGGACCGCCTGGACCGCGAGCTGATCGGCAACGTCTCGCTGCGCGTGCTGGACACCGACCGCCCCGACGCCTGGGAGGTGCAGGGCCGCGGTGAGCTGGCGCTGGCCATCCTGGTCGAGCAGATGCGCCGCGAGGGCTACGAGCTGACCGTCGGCAAGCCGCAGGTCGTCACCAAGGAGGTCGACGGCAAGGTCTACGAGCCGGTCGAGCGCATGACGATCGACGTGCCCGAGGAGCACATGGGCGCGGTCACGCAGCTCATGGGCGTCCGCAAGGGCCGCATGGACAACATGTCCAACCACGGCTCCGGCTGGGTGCGCATGGAGTTCGTGGTCCCCTCGCGCGGCCTGATCGGGTTCCGGACGGAGTTCCTCACCCAGACCCGCGGCACCGGCATCGCGCACTCCATCCACGAGGGCCACGAGCCCTGGTTCGGCACGCTGACGACCCGCAACAACGGTTCGCTGGTCGCCGACCGCTCCGGTGTCGTCACCGCGTTCGCGATGACCAACCTCCAGGAGCGCGGCGTGCTGTTCGTGGAGCCCGGCACCGAGGTGTACGAGGGCATGATCGTCGGCGAGAACTCCCGCTCCGACGACATGGACGTCAACATCACCAAGGAGAAGAAGCTCACCAACATGCGGTCGTCCACGGCCGACGTGGCCGAGTCGATCGTGCCGCCGCGCAAGCTGTCGCTGGAGCAGTCGCTGGAGTTCTGCCGCGACGACGAGTGCGTCGAGGTCACCCCGGAGGCCGTGCGCATCCGCAAGGTGGTGCTCGACCAGCGTGAGCGCGCGCGGGCCGCGAGCCGCGCCAAGCACAGCTGACCCGGCCGGTCCCCCGACCGGACCGGCCCCCGGCGCCTGAGCCCGGGCGCCCCCACCAGTGGGGGTGCCCGGGCTTTTTCGCGCGCCCCTCCTGCCGGTGAACACGGGGAGCCCGGGAGCCGGGGCGCACAAGCACAGGAGCCCGAGGAGGACCGTCGGCGCCACGGAGAAGGCCCGCGCCTGGGCAGGCGCGGGCCTTCCGTTCCCCGGGAAGCGGACGGTCCAGGGCCCGGTCGAGGGGCCGTGAAAGTCCGTTCGCCCAGGGGCGGCCGACGGAAAGGGGTGTGGTCAGGCCGCCGCTTCGGGGTCCTTGGCGAGGCGGGGAGACGGCACGGTCTCGCCCGTCTCGGGGTAGTGGCAGGCGGTCAGGTGGCCCGGCGCGTCGCCCTCCACCCGCGCCAGCGGCGGAGCCTCGTCCGCGCACTTCTCCGTCGCCTTCCAGCACCGGGTGCGGAAGCGGCAGCCGGACGGCGGGGAGATCGGCGAGGGCACGTCGCCGGTGAGCCGGATGCGCTCGCGGGGCGCCTCGTCCACCGACGCCTCGGGTACGGCGGACAGCAGGGCCCGCGTGTAGGGGTGGCGCGGGCTGCCGTACAGGTCGTCGCGGTCGGCGATCTCCACGATCTTGCCGAGGTACATGACGGCCACGCGCTGGGAGAAGTGCCGGACCACGGCGAGGTCGTGGGCGATGAACACGAACGCGATGCCCAGTTCCCGCTGGACCTTCTGGAGCAGATTGACCACCTGCGCCTGGATCGACACGTCCAGCGCCGAGACCGGCTCGTCGGCCACGATCAGCTTCGGCTCCAGCGCCAGGGCCCGGGCCACCCCGATCCGCTGCCGCTGGCCGCCGGAGAACTCGTGCGGGAAGCGGTTGTAGTGCTCGGGGTTGAGTCCGACGATCTCCAGCAGTTCCCGGACCCGCTTCTCCCGGCCGCCGGGCGGGTTGATCCCGTTGATCTCCATCGGACCAGAGATGATCTTGCCGACCGTCTGCCGCGGATTCAGGGACGCGTACGGGTCCTGGAAGATCATCTGGATCTCGGACCGGACCGGCGCGAGCTGCTTGCGGCCGGCGTGGGTGATGTCCTGGCCCCGGTAGCGGATGGTGCCGCCGGTCGGCTCCAGCAGGCGGGTGATCAGCCGGCCGGTGGTCGACTTGCCGCAGCCGGACTCGCCGACCAGGCCGAGGCTCTCGCCCTCGTGGACCTGGAAGTCGAGCCCGTCGACGGCCTGGACGGCGCCGACGGTCCGCCGGATGGGGAAGCCGCCCTTGATGGGGAAGTGCTTGGTCAGACCGCTGACGTCCAGGAGGGGAGTGGTGCTGCTCATGGTGGTGGGGTCCCGTCTCTTTTCCGTCAGTGGGTCCGCGCCGAGGCGTAGTCGGCGAACAGCTCGCGCTTCTGCCCGGACGTGAGGTGACACGCCGAGCCCCGGCCGTCCACGACCTCCAGCGCCGGCCGTTCGGCCGAGCAGCGCCCGCCCTCGACCTTCTCGGCGAAGGCGCACCGGGGGTGGAAACGGCAGCCGGAGGGCGGGTTGAGCAGCGAGGGGGGCGAGCCCGGGATGGGGGAGAGCGGCACGTCGACCGGGCCGTCCAGGCTCGGCATCGAACCCAGCAGGCCGAGCGTGTACGGGTGCTGCGGAGCGCGCAGCACTTCCTTCTTGGCGCCCCGCTCCACACACCGGCCGCCGTACATCACCAGCACGTCGTCCGCGACGTCGGCGATGACGCCGAGGTCGTGCGTGATGAAGATGATCGCCGTGCCGAACTCCTGCTGGAGGTCCTTGAGCAGGTCCATGATCTGCGCCTGGACCGTCACGTCGAGGGCCGTGGTCGGCTCGTCGGCGATCAGCAGCTCGGGGTCGCAGACCAGCGCCATCGCGATCATCGCGCGCTGGCGCATACCGCCGGAGAACTGGTGGGGGTACTCGTCCACCCGCACGTCCGGCTGCGGGATGCCCACCCGGCGCAGCATCTCCACCGCCCGCGCCCGCGCCTCCTTCTTGGAGGCGCCGGTGTGCTTGCGGTACGTCTCGCCGATCTGCGCGCCGATGGTGTGGTACGGCGACAGCGAGGCCAGCGCGTCCTGGAAGATCATGGACATCTTGTTGCCGCGCAGCTGCTCCAGCTCGCGTTCGGTGGCGGTGATCAGCTCCTTGCCGTCGAGCAGGATCTCGCCGTCCAGCGCGGTGTTGCGCCGGTCGTGCAGGCCGAGGATCGCCATGTTGGTCACGGACTTGCCGGACCCGGACTCGCCCACGATGCCGAGGGTCTTGCCCTTCTCCAGGTCGAAGGAGAGCCCGTCGACGGCCTTGACGACACCGTCCTCGGTGGAGAAGTGCACCTTCAGGTCACGGACGGAGAGGAAGGGGGTGCTCATGGTCTCTCCTTAGGCGAGGCGCACGCGCGGGTCGATGAGGGCGTACACGGCGTCGACGATGATGTTGAACACCACGATCGCGCCGGCGGCGACCAGGACCACGCCGAGCAGCATCGGCAGGTCGTTGGTGCTGACCGCCTTGACGGAGAGCATGCCCAGACCCTGGAGGCTGAACGTCGACTCGGTGATGATCGCGCCACCGAGCAGCATGCCGAGGTCGAGGCCGAAGATGGTGATGATCGGGCCCATCGCACCGCGCCAGGCGAAGCGGAAGAACACCGTACGCCGGGACAGGCCCTTGGCGCGGGCGGTGCGCACGTAGTCCTCGCTGAGCGTCTCCACCATCTGCGAGCGCGTCATACGCGTGTAGTTGGCGGTCCAGATCAGCGACAGCACCAGCCAGGGCACCAGCAGGCCCTGCGCCCACTTGGCGGGGTTGTCGGTGAACGGGGTGTAGTTCGCCCGGTCCAGCAGGTGCCACTGGTCGACCAGCAGGTAGGTGGCGAGCACGCCGACCACGTAGATCTGCATCGAGGAGGCGATCAGCGAGGCCGAGCTGGCGATCTTGTCCAGCGCCTTGCCCTGCTTGACGGCGGCCAGCATGCCGGTGCCGATGCCGAAGATCAGGTAGACCACGGAGCTGCCGATGGCCAGCGAGAGGGTGGTCGGGAAGCGGTCCAGGATGGTGTCCAGCACCGGCTCGCGGTTCTGGAACGAGTAGCCGAGGCACGGCGCGTCGCACCGCCCGAACGAGGTGTAGTCACGCCCCACGAACAGGCCCTTGAGCCATTCCCAGTACTGCACGGGGAGCGGGTCGGCGATCCCCAGGTTCTTCCGCACCAGCTCCAGGGTCTCTGGGGTGCACACCTTGCCGCAGGCGATACGGGCGGGGTCGCGCGGAGCGGCGTAGAACAGGACGAACACCAGGGCGCTGATGATCAGCAGGATCACAGCCGCGCCGAGGGTCCGGCGGACAAGGAAGCGGAACATGGCAGTTGGGTTTTCCTGACGGATGCCGTAGGGGGTGAGAAGGCGGGGCGGCGCTCGGGCCGCCCCGCCAGGGGGCCGTACGTCAGGCCTTCACGAAGGTCTTGTACAGCAGGGTCGCGGAGAAGTTCGGGTCGAACTGGGCGCCGCCGACCTTGTCGCCGTACACGTAGAAGCGGCGCATGTACGTCTCGGGGATCATCGGCGCCACTTCCTCCATGATCCGCCTGTCCAGCGCGGCCCAGGCCTTGCCCGCCTCCGCCTGGTCGGCGATGACCGCGTTCTTCTTGATGCCCTCGTCGATCCAGTCGACGTCCGTCTGCGAGACGTTGTTCTTGCCGTTGCCGATGGCATCGCCGTCGAGCAGCGGCTGGATCATCGTGAAGGCGGTCGGCCAGTCCGGGGACCAGCCGCCCCACATCACGTCGAAGCTGTTGTCGATCTGCTGCACCTGGTCGTAGTACGAGGTGGAGTCGATCGGCTTGATGACCGGGGTGAAGCCGGCCGCCTTCAGCGCGTTCTCGATGACGACCTTGGTCTTGTTGTAGGTCGGGTCCTGCGGGAAGGCGTAGACGATCTTCTGGCCCTCCTTGCCGGCTTCCTTCAGCAGCTTCTTCGCGGCCTCCGGGTCGCCCTGCGGCTTCTTCAGCTTGCCGTAGACGTCGAACTTCTCGTAGCCGATGATGTCGGGGCTGAGGACCGAGGTCGCGAAGTCGCCGGCCGACGGGCCGCCGTAGATCTGCCGGATCTGCTGGAGCGGCCAGGCGTGGATGAGGGCCTGGCGGACCTTCAGGTCGGTGACCCGCTTGGTGTTGATCCAGTAGAAGTAGGTGCCGGTGAGCAGGCCGTTGAAGGTGCGCTTCTTCAGCTCCGGGTCGCCGAGCACCTTCTGGATGCGCTCGGCGGGCACGCCCTTGTAGATGGAGACGGCGTAGGCGTCGTTGCCCTGCGAGGCGATCAGGCGGTCCGTGGAGTCGAGGGTCTCCACGCCGAAGCGGAACTCGAAGCCGTCCGGGTAGGCGTTGCGGATCGAGTCGGTCTTCGGGTCCCAGTGCTTGTTGCGGATCAGCACCATCGACTTGTCGGTGGTGTGCGCCTTGATCTTGTACGGGCCGCTGGCGACGGGCTTCTTGTCGTACTTCTCCTTGGTGTCCAGCTTCACCGGCACGGCGGCGTAGGAGTGCATCGCCAGGGTGAAGTTGAAGTCCGGCTTGGACTCCTTCAGCTTGAAGGTGATCGTCCGCTTCGCCTTGTCGGTGACGATCGCGTCCAGGTGCTTGCCGCCGTAGGGGCCCTCGTAGACGTCACGCCACTTGCCGCCCTTGCCGGTCAGCGCCCGCTGGGCGTAGTCCGCGCCCTCGGTGACGAACGTGGCCCAGGAGCGCTCGAAGCCGTGGCGCACGTCCTCGACGGTCAGCTCGCTGCCGTCCTCCCACTTCAGACCTTCCTTCAGGGTGAAGGTCCAGGTCTTGTTGTCGTCGGAGGCGGTGCCGGTGTCGGTGGCCAGGTCGCCGACCAGCTTCTGCTTGCCGGACGAGTCGATCTTGTAGCCGGTCAGGCAGCGGTGCAGCAGCAGCGCGACGGTGGAGTTGTACGCGTAGTAGATGCGCTGCGGGTCGAGGTGGGAGAAGTCGTCCGGGGCCAGGCCGTAGATCGTGCCGCCCTTCTTCGCGCCGGGGATCTCCGGCGCGGGGCCGGTGGAGTCCTCCGCGGTGCCGACGGTGACCTTGGCGCCGGTGTACTCGGTCGCCCCGGCGTGAGGGGTCTCGCCGCCGCCGCCCGCGTTGCCGCTGCTGCACGCGGACAGCAGCGTCGAGCCCGCGGCCGCGACAGAGGTGGCGATGACGAAGTTTCTGCGGGAGAGAGACATGGCTGACCCGTTCTGATGGAGGGGACGAAGGAGGTACTGGGGCACGGCCGGGCCCCGTCGCCCGGCCGGTGTACTCAGCGTTTGGTCTTCGGGTCCAGGGCGTCGCGCACCGAGTCACCGAGCAGGTTGAAGGCGACGACGAAGATCACCATGGATACGCCCGGGAAGAGCATGAAGGTGATGTCGTCCTGGTAGAACTTGGCGCCGTTCTGGATCATCACACCCCAGTCGGGGGTGGGGTCCTGGAGCCCGACGCCGAGGAAGGCGAGGCCCGCTTCGGCCGTGACGTAGGCCGGCAGCAGGAGCGTCGACTGAATCAGGATCGGCGTCCACAGGTTGGGCAGCAGTTCCTTGAAGATGATCCGGGCCGGAGAGGCGCCGGTCACCTTGGCCGCCTCGACGAACTCGCGCTCGCGCAGGGCGAGTACCTCACCGCGCAGCAGCCGGGCGATGGAGGCCCAGCCGAAGGCCGTCATCACGGCGATGAGGCTGGTGACGGTCAGCCAGACCGGTGTGTTCTCCTCTGGCGACACGAAGATCGCGAGGACCACCGGCCAGAAGGCGATGAAGAACAGGGTCTGCGGGAAGGCCAGCAGGATGTCGATCACGCGGCCCACGAAGTAGTCCGTCTTGCCGCCGAGGTAGCCGGCGGTGACGCCGACGACGACGCCGAGGAGCGTGGTCAGGACGGTGGCCGCGGCCGCGATCAGCAGCGAGTTGCGGATGCCGTACAGCAGGAACGTGAAGACGTCCCGGCCGAGCTGCGGCTCGATGCCGAACCAGAACTCGCCGTCGATGCCGCCGTTGGGCTTGACCGGGAAGTTGAACTCGTTGAGCAGCCCCGGGATGTTCATCCCGTAGGTGGTGTACGGGTCCTTGCCGTACAGCTTCGCGATCAGCGGCGCGCAGATGCCGATGACGAAGAAGAAGATCACCACGAAGGCGGAGATGACGCCCGTCCGGTCCCGCTTGAAGCGGTTCCACGCCAGCCGGCCCGGAGACCGGCTCTCGGTGCCCTGCGCGGCGGTGGTCTTCGCCGGTATCGCGCTGTCCTCGTCGGCCACCTCGAGCGGGGCGGCCGGGGAAGGGGTTGGGGGGGTCATGATGCTCCGTGCCTTGTGGGTCAAGGCTCCGCAGGGCGCTCCCTACGGGCTACGCCGGACTTTTTCAACGCAATTCGTTCACGGTCAATAAACTCCGGACCGACTTGGGTTTGTCTTTACCTTCTTTACCTCTACTTGATCGTTTCGTAGCTACGCGTGTAGTGCACTGTGATCGATCCGTGCCTTGCATCGGGCTAAACGTGCATATCGGGCAACATGTTCGTTATGCGGACTCCAAAGCGTCGAAATATGTACACCCCGCGGTAGCAATCCAACGGTTCCGCAACGGATCGCGTGAATCCGTTGCACGGAAGTTCAAGATCCATTTCTCCGTAATGGGGGCTTCGCTGCTCTTGTCCGCCCCCCGACGGCCGCCCCGGGGCGCCCGTCACCGTCCGGATGGCGGCTCCTCGAAAGGGTGCCGCGCGTGTGCGCCCCCTTCTTTTTGCCTCGATATTGACCGGTACGGGAACAGAACGGAGGCACACCATGCGCACAGCGACGTACGCCACCCGGGCCGTATGCGCGGCGGCGGTGCTGCTCGCGGGCACGGCCTGCGGGGGCGGCGGCACCGGTGACGGCGGCGCGGTGCTCTCCTCCTCCTGGGGGGATCCGCCCAACCCGCTGGAACCGGCCAACACCAACGAGGTGCAGGGCGGCAAGGTCCTCGACATGATCTTCCGCGGGCTGAAGCGGTACCACCCGGAGACCGGCGAGGCCGAGGACATGCTCGCCGAGAAGATCGAGACCTCCGACTCGCGGAACTTCACCGTCACCGTCAAGGACGGCTGGACCTTCAGCAACGGCGAGAAGGTCACCGCGCGGTCCTTCGTCGACGCCTGGAACTACGGCGCGAGCCTCAAGAACAACCAGCGCAACGCCTACTTCTTCAGCTACATCGACGGCTACGACGAGGTCCACCCGGAGGGCGGCCGGCAGCGGGCCGACACCCTCTCCGGCCTGAGGGTCACCGGCGAGCGCACCTTCACGGTCCGGCTCAACCAGAAGTTCTCGACCTTCCCCGAGACCCTGGGCTACCCCGCCTTCGCCCCCCTGCCCCGCCTCTTCTTCGACGACCACGACGCCTGGCTGGGAAAGCCGGTCGGCAACGGCCCGTACCTGGTCGAGAACTACACCCGGGGCGCCCAGATGTCCCTGCGCGCCTGGGACGGGTACCCCGGCCACGACAAGGCGCGCAACGGCGGCGTCGACCTCAGGGTGTACACCGACAACAACACCGCCTACACCGACCTCATGGCGGGCAACCTCGACCTCGTCGACGACATCCCCGCCGCCCAGCTGAAGAACGTAGGCACCGACCTCGGCGACCGGTACATCAACACCCCGGCCGGCATCATCCAGACCCTCGCCTTCCCGTTCTACGACCGGAACTGGAGCAAGAGCGGCATGGAGAAGGTCCGTACCGGCCTGTCCAAGGCGATCGACCGCGAACAGATCACCGAGACGATCTTCCACAAGACCCGCACCCCGGCCGGCGACTGGACCTCGCCCGTCCTGGGCCGGGACGGCGGCTACCGCGCGGACCTGTGCGGGGACGCCTGCCGGTACGACCCCGACGAGGCCAAGAGGCTCATCGAGGAGGGCGGCGGGCTGCCCGGCGGCCAGGTGAAGATCACGTACAACGCCGACACCGGCTCCCACAAGCAGTGGGTCGACGCCGTGTGCAACTCCGTCAACAACGCCCTCGGCGACGACCGCGCCTGCGTCGGCAACCCCGTCGGCACCTTCGCCGACTTCCGCAACCAGATCACCGGCCGCAAGATGCCCGGCCCGTTCCGCGCCGGCTGGCAGATGGACTACCCGCTCATCCAGAACTTCCTCCAGCCGCTGTACTACACCAACGGCTCCTCCAACGACGGCAAGTGGTCCGACCGGAAGTTCGACGACCTCGTCGACCGGGCCAACGCCGAGACCGACACGGCCAAGGCCGTGGAGCTCTTCCGGCAGGCCGAGGAGGTGCTCCGCGACACCATGGCCGCCATCCCGCTGTGGTACCAGAACGGCAGCGCCGGCTATTCCGAGCGGCTGTCCGGCGTGAAGCTCAACCCCTTCAGCGTCCCCGTCTACGAACAGATCAAGGTCGGCTGAGGCGGCGCCATGGGACGGTACGTCGTCCGGCGGCTGCTGCAGATGATCCCGGTCTTCGTCGGGGCCACGCTGCTGATCTTCCTGATGGTCCACGTCATGGGCGACCCGATCGCCGGCCTGTGCGGCGAACGCGAGTGCGACCCGGCGACCGCCGTCCGCCTGCGCCGGGAGTTCGGGCTCGACCAGCCCGTGTGGCGGCAGTACCTGACCTACATGGGCAACGTGCTCACCGGCGACTTCGGCACCGCCTTCAACGGCCAGCCGGTCACCGAGCTGATGGGGACGGCGTTCCCGGTCACCATCCGCCTGACCCTGGTGGCGATCGTCCTGGAGATCGTCATCGGGATCACCCTGGGCGTCCTCACCGGCCTGCGCCGCGGCCGGCCCGTCGACACCTCCGTCCTGCTGCTCACCCTCGTCGTCATCTCCGTCCCCACCTTCGTCACCGGCCTGCTGGTCCAGCTGCTGCTCGGCGTCAAGTGGGGCTGGATCAAACCGTCCGTCTCCGCCGAGGCCCCCCTCGGCGAGCTCATCGTCCCCGGCCTGGTCCTCGCCTCCGTCTCCCTCGCCTACGTCACCCGGCTGACCCGCACCTCCCTCGCGGAGAACCGGCGCTCAGACTACGTCCGCACCGCGATCGCCAAGGGCCTGCCGCGCCGTCGGGTCGTCACCCGGCACCTGCTGCGCAACTCCCTCATCCCCGTCGTCACCTTCGTCGGCACCGACATCGGCGCCCTCATGGGCGGCGCCATCGTCACCGAGCGCATCTTCAACATCCACGGTGTGGGCTACCAGCTCTACCAGGGCATCCTCCGCCAGAACACGCAGACCGTCGTCGGCTTCGTCACCGTCCTGGTGCTGGTCTTCCTGGTCGCCAACCTCCTCGTCGACCTGCTGTACGCCGTACTCGACCCGAGGATCCGCTATGCCTGAGCAGCCCTACGAGCCCGAACGCGCCATGGCCGGCACCGGCATGGGCGGGCAGATGGACCTGGCCGCCAGCGAGGCGACGTCCCTGGAAAAGCCGCCGGCCGGCCCCGAGGGCACCGGCGCCGGCGCCGGGGACAAGGCCCGCAGCCTGTGGTCCGACGCCTGGCACGATCTGCGCCGCAACCCGGTCTTCCTGGTCTCCGCGCTGGTGATCTGCTTCCTCGTCGTCATCTCCCTGTGGCCCTCCCTGATCGCCTCCGGCAACCCCCTCGCCTGCGACCTGGCCAAGGCCCAGGAGGGCTCCCAGCCCGGCCACCCCTTCGGTTTCAACGGCCAGGGCTGCGACGTCTACACGCGCACCGTCTACGGCGCCCGCACGTCCGTCACGGTCGGCGTCTGCGCCACGCTCGGCGTCGCCGTCCTCGGCGGCGTGCTCGGCGGGCTCGCCGGCTTCTTCGGCGGGGCCTGGGACGGGTTCCTGTCCCGGATCACCGACGTCTTCTTCGCGATCCCGGTCGTCCTCGGCGGCCTGGTCCTGCTGTCGGTGGTGACCGGCAACAGCCTCTGGCCGGTCGTCGGGTTCATGGTGCTGCTGGGCTGGCCGCAGATCTCCCGCATCGCCCGCGGCTCGGTCATCACCGCCAAGCACAACGACTACGTCCAGGCCGCCCGCGCGCTCGGCGCCTCCCACTCGCGCCTGCTGCTGCGGCACATCGCGCCCAACGCCGTCGCCCCCGTCATCGTCGTGGCCACCATCGCGCTCGGCACGTACATCGCGCTGGAGGCGACCCTGTCCTACCTCGGCGTCGGCCTGAAACCCCCGAGCGTGTCCTGGGGCATCGACATCTCCGCCGCCTCCCCGTACGTCCGCAACGCCCCGCACGCCCTGCTGTGGCCCTCGGGCGCGCTGGCGGTCACCGTGCTGGCGTTCATCATGCTCGGCGACGCGGTGCGCGACGCCCTCGACCCGAAGCTGAGGTGAGCCGCCGCCATGCTGCTGGACGTGCGTGACCTGCACGTGGAGTTCCGCACCCGCGAGGGCGTCGCCAAGGCCGTCAACGGCGTGAACTACCGCGTGGACGCCGGCGAGACCCTCGCCGTGCTCGGCGAGTCCGGCTCCGGCAAGTCCGTCACCGCCCAGGCGGTCATGGGCATCCTCGACATGCCGCCGGGCCGGATCACCCGCGGCGAGGTGCTGTTCGAGGGCCGGGACCTGCTGAAGCTCAAGGAGGACGAGCGGCGCAGGGTGCGCGGCGCCGAGATGGCGATGATCTTCCAGGACGCGCTGTCCTCGCTGAACCCCGTGCTGACCGTCGGCGACCAGCTGGCCGAGATGTTCACCGTGCACCGGGGCATGTCGAAGAAGGACGCGCGGGCCCGGGCCGTCGAGCTGATGGACCGGGTGCGGATCCCGGCCGCCAGGGAGCGGGTGCGGCAGTACCCGCACCAGTTCTCCGGCGGCATGCGCCAGCGCATCATGATCGCGATGGCGATGGCCCTGGAACCGAAGCTGATCATCGCCGACGAGCCGACCACCGCCCTCGACGTCACCGTCCAGGCCCAGGTCATGGACCTGCTCGCGGAGTTGCAGCGCGAGTACCACATGGGACTCATCCTGATCACCCATGACCTCGGCGTCGTCGCGGACGTGGCCGACCGGATCGCCGTGATGTACGCCGGCCGGATCGTGGAGACGGCCCCCGTGCACGACGTCTACAAGGCGCCCGCCCACCCCTACACCCGCGGTTTGCTCGACTCCATCCCGCGCCTGGACCACAAGGGCCGGGAGCTGTACGCCATCAAGGGCCTGCCGCCCAGCCTCCTGCACATCCCGCCCGGGTGCCCCTTCCACCCCCGCTGCCCCATGGTCCAGGACGTGTGCCGCACCGACGTACCCCCGCTGTACGAGGTGACCGGGGCACGGGCGGACCGGGGCAGCGCCTGCCACTTCTGGAGGGAGTGCCTGCATGGCTGAGCCGATCCTCCAGGTCCGCGGGCTGGTCAAGCACTACCCGCTCACCACCGGCATCCTGTTCAAGAAGCAGGTCGGCGCGGTCAAGGCCGTGGACGGGGTGGACTTCGACCTCGGCCGGGGCGAGACCCTCGGCATCGTCGGGGAGTCCGGCTGCGGCAAGTCCACCGTGGCCCGGATGCTGGTCAGCCTGGAGAAGCCGACGGCGGGGGAGATCCGCTACAAGGGCGAGGACGTCACCAGGCTGTCGGGCAGGGCCCTGAAGGCGGTCCGCCGCAACATCCAGATGGTCTTCCAGGACCCGTACACCTCCCTCAACCCCCGGATGACGGTCGGCGACATCATCGGGGAGGCGTACGACATCCACCCCGAGGCCGCGCCCAGGGGCGACCGGCGCCGCAGGGTGCGGGAACTCCTCGACGTCGTCGGCCTCAACCCCGAGTACGTCAACCGCTACCCGCACCAGTTCTCCGGCGGCCAGCGCCAGCGCATCGGCATCGCCCGCGGACTCGCCCTGCGCCCCGAGATCATCGTCGCCGACGAGCCGGTCTCCGCCCTCGACGTGTCGGTGCAGGCCCAGGTGATCAACCTGATGAGCCGGCTCCAGGACGAGTTCGGCCTCTCGTACGTCTTCATCGCCCACGACCTGTCGATCGTGCGGCACATCTCCGACCGGGTGGCGGTGATGTACCTGGGGCGGATCGTGGAGACCGGCAGCCACGCGGAGATCTACGACCATCCGACCCATCCCTACACCCAGGCGCTGCTGTCCGCGGTGCCGGTCCCCGACCCCGAGGCGCGCGAGCACCGGGAGCGGATCATCCTGGCCGGCGACGTGCCCTCCCCGGCGAACATCCCCTCCGGCTGCCGGTTCCGCACCCGGTGCTGGAAGGCCCGCGAGCGCTGCGCCCTGGAGGTCCCGCCGCTCGCGGTCCCGGCCGCGTTCCGGCAGGCGACCGGACCCGTGGCGCACGACTCGGCCTGCCACTTCGCGGAGACCAAACAGGTCGTGCCGCCCGAGGAGAGCGGCGCCGGACCCGGCCGGGAGGGGCACGGCTGAGAAGGGCCCGGACGGGAAGGGCCCCGGCTGGGACGGGCCCCGGCTGGGACGGGCGCGGCAACGGGCCGGGGCGCATGGCGCGCCCCGGCCCGTTTACGGCACCCGCACGGCCGTACGCGGTACAGCCTCCCGCGTTCCCATATCGGCGCCGCTTCCACGAAGTTGCGTGTGTGTTAACGCGGCATTGGGGCGCCTTTGAGACGCTATGTCAGGGCCAAGGAGCGCTTGAGGAAGTCGAGCTGGAGCCGCAGCAGGTTCTCGGCGACCGTCTCCTGGGGGGTCATGTGCGTGACGCCGGACAGGGGCAGCACCTCGTGCGGCCGCCCGGCGGCCAGCAGCGCCGACGACAGGCGCAGGGAGTGGGCGACCACCACGTTGTCGTCCGCCAGCCCGTGAATGATCATCATCGGGCGGTGGGGCTCGGCCGCGTCGACCAGGCCGGTGTCGTCGATCACCGAGTTGCGGCGGTAGACCTCCGGCCGCTCCTCCGGGTGGCCGAGGTAGCGCTCCTGGTAGTGGGTGTCGTACAGGCGCAGGTCCGTGACCGGGGCGCCCACCACCGCCGCGTGGAACACGTCCGGGCGGCGCAGCACCGCGAGCGCCGCCAGATAACCGCCGAAGGACCAGCCCCGGACGGCGACCCGGGACAGGTCGAGCGGGAAGTCGGCGGCGAGCGCCTGGAGCGCGTCCACCTGGTCCTGGAGGACGACGCCGGCCATGTCGTCCTTGACGGCCTTCTCCCACGCGGGCGAGCGGCCCGGGGTGCCGCGCCCGTCCGCGACGACCACCGCGAAGCCCTGGTCGGCGAACCACTGGGAGGTGAGATGGGCGTTGTGCGCGGCCACCACCCGCTGACCGTGCGGACCACCGTAGGGGTCCATCAGGACCGGGAGGCGGGTGTCACCGGGGTAGTCCTTTGGCATAAGCACGGCGCACGGGATGCGGCGTGCGCCCCCCTGGGTGAGGCGCACGCGCGGGGACAGCCCGGGATCCTCGGCGTACGACGGGATGACCGCCGCCCGCTTCCCGTCCCGCAGGACCTCCGCCCGCGCGCCCGGCCGGTCCAGCGCCGCGGACACCAGCACGGTCACACCCCCGGCGCGCACCGCCGTGTGCACGCCGGGCTCCCGCGAGACGCGCTCCACGCCCAGCTCGTTCACCCGGTACACGTGCACCTCGCCGGTCTCCGGGTCGGCCGCCTCCTCGCCGGCGGACGCCGAGATGAGCACGTCGTCAGCGGAGACGTCCAGCACCGCCCTGACGTGCAACTGCGCACCCGTCAGCGGACGGTCCCCGACCGCCAGCACCCGCGCCCCGCCCTCGTCGGCGATCCGCACCAGCTGCCCGGAGGGGCTCCAGCAGGGAACCCCGGGAAAAAGTTCCAGCCAAATCGGATCTTCATCGGCGTGCACCATCCGGGTCGCCCCCGACTCGGGGTCCACCGCCAGGAAGAGCTGACCGCGCTGGTCGCGCGACTGGACCAGCAGCAGCGGCGCACCCGCCGCCGACCAGTGCACTCGCGCCAGATAGGGATACCGGCCGCGGTCCCAGACCACCTCGGTCCGCGCCCCGTCCAGGCCCAGCACGAACAGCCGGACCTCCGCGTTGGCGGTACCCGCCGCCGGATACGGGATGTGTTGTGGGTCACGTCCCGGGTGGGCCGGATCGGAGATCCACCACCGCCGTACCGGCGTGTCGTCCACGCGCGCCACCAGCAGCCGGTCCGACTCCGGAGCCCACCAGAAGCCCCGCGTCCGCCCCATCTCCTCGGCGGCGATGAACTCGGCCAGACCGTAGGAGACCCCGTCCGCCTCCGGCTCGGCCAGCGCCCGGTCGCCCTCGCCCTCGGCGCCCACGACCCGCAGGGCGCCCCGCGCGACGTACGCGACGTGCCGTCCGTCCGGAGCCGGGCGGGGGTCGACCACCGGGCCGCGCACGCGCAGCTCCCGAGCCGTCCCGGCCCGCAGTTCGGCCGTGAACAGCCGCCCCGACAAGGCGAAGGACGCCAGTTCCACGGCCGCGTCCGTGGCGTAGCCCACGATTCCGGCGCCGCCCTCGCGGCTGCGCTCGCGCCGCGCCCGCTCCTCGGGCGGGAGGTCCTCCGCGGTGTCGCCCAGCAGGGCGCGCGGATCGGCCGCCACCCGCTCGCCGCCCTCCGCGAGGTCGAGGACCCACAGGGAGCCGGTCCGGTCGGTGCCGGAGGACGAGCGCAGGAACACGGCGCGGGAACCGTCCGGCGCCACCGTGAACGAGCGCGGCGCGCCGAGCGTGAACCGCTGGGTGCGGGCGTGCCGCCTGGGGAAGGAGTCAGCCTCGGTCTGCATGCCCTGACCATATTGGCCATGCGCCCCCTTGTGCGGCTGTGCGCCGATCGATGCGCGCGTACGGATAGTTATGATCACTAGCGCACAGTGGGTACCAACCCGCTGCCTACTGTGCGAAGTTGTAGTCGCACACTCTGTACGACCGGTCCGTCCCACAGTCCCCGACACGGCCCGCCCGTGTCCGACCCCACCACGTCCCTGGGTTCTTTGGAGGTGAGCCGCCGTGGCACTCTCGATTTCGGCGGTGGTGCTGCTGGCGATCATCGTCTTCCTGCTGATCAAGAAGTCGGGACTGAAAGCGGGGCATGCCGTCGTGTGCATGCTGCTCGGCTTCTATCTCGCCTCCTCGACCGTCGCTCCGACGATCAGCGAGCTCACGTCGAACATCGCGGGGATGATCGGCAGTATCAAGTTCTGACCCGGCCGGTCCGCGCGGTCCCCGGCGGCCGGAGTGACAGGCCGCGGGGGAGCCGCCCGGGAGGGACGGTCGCCTCGTAGGGTGGGGGCCATGACCGAACTGCCCGCCCGTCGTCTGCTGCTGGTGCACGCGCACCCGGACGACGAGTCGATCAACAATGGCGCCACCATGGCCAAGTACGCGGCGGAGGGCGCCCAGGTGACCCTGGTGACCTGCACCCTCGGCGAGCGCGGCGAGGTCATCCCGCCCGGACTGCGCCATCTGGCCGGCGCCGCGCTCGGCCAGCACCGGATGCGTGAGCTCACCGAGGCCATGCGCGCGCTCGGCGTCGAGGACGTCCGGCTGCTCGGCGGCCCGGGCCGGTACGCGGACTCCGGGATGATGGGCCTGCCCGACAACGACGACCCCGCCTGCTTCTGGCAGGCCGACGTCGACGCGGCCGCCGCCCTCCTCGTCGAAGTGATCCGCGAGGTGCGCCCCCAGGTCCTCGTCACCTACGACCCGAACGGCGGCTACGGCCACCCCGACCACATCCAGGCCCACCGCGTCGCCATGCGCGCCGCCGACCTCGCCGCCGAGGCGGGCTGCCCGCTCGACAAGGTGTACTGGAACCGGGTGCCCCGCTCGGTCGCCGAGGCGTCCTTCGCCCGGCTCCACGAGGAGCTGCCCGGCCTGCCCTTCGCCAAGCCCGCCGCCCTGGACGACGTACCCGGCGTCGTGGACGACACGCGGATCACCACCGAGATCGACGGCACCGCGTACGCCGCCGCCAAGGCCGCGGCGATGCGGGCGCACGCCACCCAGATCGAGGTGGCCGAGCCGTACTTCGCGCTCTCCAACGAACTGGCGCAGCCCCTGTTCACCACGGAGTACTACGAACTGGTGCGCGGTGAGCGCGGTCCCGGCGCCCGGGAGAGCGACCTGTTCGCCGGGATCGCCGCCGCCACGGAAGGAAAGGCGCCGTGAACGACCGGACCCCGCCGCTCGCCCAGCCGCTGCGTCCGCCCTCCGCCGGACGGGCCGCGCTCTACCTGGGCCTGCTGGTGTGCGGTGCCGTGGTCGGCGCCGCCGGAGCGCTGGTGCAGACCGCATGGTTCCCCGGCGGTCTGCTGCTCGCCCTCGCCGGCGAGGCCGGCCTCTGCCTGGGGGCCGCACGGGCCGTCGGCGCCCGGGGCGCGGCCGTCGCGTCCGCCGTCGGCTGGGCGATCGCCGTCATCCTGCTCACCGCCAGCCGTCCCGAGGGCGACTTCCTCTTCGCCGCGGGTGGCGGCTCCTATCTCTTCCTCCTCGGCGGCATCGCCCTCGCTGTGATCTGCGCCACGCTCGCGCCGGTCCGGCAACCGGACGGCGACGCCGCCCGACTTGGGAAGTGACGTACCACTTCGCCGTACCAGATGTGAGCGCGTTGGGTGAGGGTTTCCCCAGCAGCCCCGGGAAACGCGGGAGAAGCGGCCAGTATGGTGGTGCGCGCCGCCGAGCCTCCCCCAAGCTCCTCGAGCAGGGGACCCCACCGTGAGATCGTGACGGGCGGCGGAGCCAACCGGGAGAACCTGCCTTGAGTCGTGAAACTGACAGTCCGTCCTCCGGGCCCCACGGGCGCGGCGGTGCCGCCTACCCCTCGGGCACGCCGCCCTACGGGACCCCTGCGGCTGCCGGCGACGGTACGGACGCGAGCCGTACGGCCGGGCGGCCGGAGGAACGCAAGACCGAGACCACGCTGACGACCCGCATCCGGATCAACATCCCCGGATCCCGGCCGATCCCGCCGGTCGTCGTCCGCAAGCCCGTCGGCGAGTCCGAGGACGGCGCCGGCGAGACGGAGGAGACGGGCGCCGAGACACCGGCGCGGGGCCACGCCGCCCCCACGGGCACCGCGGAGCCCCTCGCCGGCGCCGCCGGGCAGCAGGCCGAGGAGAAGGCGACCAGCGACTGGTTCGCGCCCCGCAAGTCCCCGGCGGCCCAGGGCGCTCCGGGCGGCGGGCCGGGCAACGGGGCCGGTGCGCCCGGCGGTCCGGGCGCCTCCGGCGCGGCCGCGGGCCCCGGTCCGGGCGCGGCGGGCGCCGGGAAGACCGGCGCGGGCGCACCCGGTGGCGCACGGCCGGGCGGCTCCCGCCCCGGCGGCAGCGGCGCCGGGCTCCCGGGCGCGACCGGCGGCCCCGTGGCGCCCGGGCACGGCGGCGGCACGGGCTCCTTCGACGTGACCGAGGCGCTGGCGGCGGGACCGCTGGGCAACGGTTCCCGTCCGGGCGCAGGCCACGGACCCGGCCGCGACGACCTGCCGTACGGCACGGCCGACGGGCCGGGCGCGCACGACGCGCGGGCTGCGCACGCCGGGCAGGCCCCGCCCGACGCGCCGAGCGGCCCCGCCGGCGCTCCCCACGCCTTCCGGCAGCCCGGCGCGCACACCGGCCCGCAGGGGGCCCCCACGGGACCGACGGCCGGCCCGGTCACCGGCGCCGGACGGCTGGCCCCCCCGCCCGCCGGCGGGACGGGCGCGCCCGGAGTCTCCGGCGCCCCCGGCGCCCCCGGCGTGCCCGGCACGCCGAACCCGGCCGGCCGGACCGGCGCCCCGGGCGTACCCGGCGCACCCGGTGGCCCGGGTGACCCCGGCGGGCTGCGCGGTCCCGGCGCTCCGGCGGGTCCCGGCGGCGGCCTGAGCGACGACACCGCCATCCTCACCCCGCAGAAGCCGGCTCCCCCCGGGTACGGCAGCCCCGCGGACAACGTCTCCGGGAACACCGTCAGCAGCGGCATCCCCGTGGTGCCCGGCGATCGGCAGTCCCCTTTCGGCCCGGGCACGCCCGCCGGCGGCCCCCGGCCTCAGGCCCCCAAGGCGCCCGAGCCGGCCGCGCCGGCCCCGGCGAGCTCCGCCAAGCCGCCGAAGAAGAAGGGCCGCAGCAAGCTGGTGCTGCTCGTCGGCGGCGTGGTCGTCCTCGCCGGTGTCGCCTACGGCGCCGGCCTGCTGATGAACCACTCCGACGTGCCCAAGGGCACCACCGTGCTCGGCGTCGAGATCGGCGGCGGCACCCGCGACGACGCCGTCGAGAAGCTGGACGCCGCCTTCGAGGAGCGGGTGGACAAGCCGCTGAAGCTCACGGTCGGCGGCGAGACCGTCGAACTGAAGCCCGAGCAGGCGGGACTCCAGTTCGACCTCCAGGCCACGGTCGGCGCCGCGGCGAAGAGCGACTACAACCCGGTCTCCGTGATCGGCTCCCTCTTCGGCAACCACCGGGTCGTCGACCCGGTCATGCCGGTCGACGAGGAGAAGCTGCACGCCGCTCTGCGGCGCGCGGCCGGCGGCGCCGGTTCGGTGACCGAGGGCACGATCGAGTTCCGGCCCGGCAAGGCCGTCCCCGTGTACGGCGAGGCGGGCAAGGGCATCGACGTCGCCAAGTCGACCGAGGCGGTCGCCGACGCCTACCGCACCCAGGTGGAGACCGGCACCGCCACGCCGGTGAACGTGCCGACCACCACCCGGCAGCCGACGGTCTCCAAGGCCGAGGTCGACCGGATGATGAAGGAGTTCGCCGAGCCGGCGATGTCCGCCAACGTGACCGTGCAGACCGACGCGGCGCACGCGGTCCCGATGAGTCCGCAGAAGTCGCTGTGGAAGTTCCTCCGGGTCACCGCGGTCGACGGCAAGCTGGTCGACAAGCCCGACCTGACCGCGCTGAAGGGGCTCTACGGCCAGGCGTTCGACGGCGTGCTCATCACCCGGGCCAACGGCAAGAAGACGCCCGTCACCCCCGAGGACGTCTACGTCGCCCTCCGCCAGGCGCTGACGAGCAGGACCGACCGGGTCGCGGTCATCGAGACGAACCCGAGCTAGTGCGCTCAGACGGAAGGGGGGCGTCCGAGGGGCGCCCCCCTTCCGTACCGCCGCGCCGGTCCGGCCGGGCCGCGGGTCAGTTCAGCAGGGCGCGCGCCGCGCGCGCCTGCCCCCGTACCCGCTCCGCCGCCGGCTCGTCGACCGCCGCGAGCACGTCGGCGTACGCGTCGAGCTCCGCCGCACCCCGCAGGAACTCGCCCCGCTGCACGAGCAGCTGCGCCCGCTCGTAGCGCAGCCGCGCCGGGTGCGAGGGCAGCAGCAGCGACAGCTCCACCGCCCACAGCGCCACGTCCGTCCGCTCGGGACGGGCCGCCGCCCAGGCCCGGATGTTGTTCAGGATCCGCGACACCACCTCCAGCGGATCGGCCGGCGTCAGCATCGACGGCTCCAGCCGCGCCCCCGTGGCCCCCGCCACCAGCAGCTCGGCGTCGGTCCCCGTCAGCACCCGCCCCCCGTCGAACGGGTCCGCGAGCACCTGGTCCTCCCGCGGCCCGAACCCGACGACGAAGTGCCCGGGCAGCGCCACCCCGTACACCGGCGCGCCCGCCCGGCGGGCCACCTCCATCCACACCACCGACAGCAGGATCGGCAGCCCGCGCCGCCGCCGCACCACCTCGTGCAGCAGCGACGACTCCAGGCGCCGGTAGTCCGCGGCCGACCCGCGGAAGCCGTACCGGCCGCCGAGCAGCTCCCGCAGCGCCACCGCCCACTCCCGCGGCCCGCCCGGCCGGAACGGCAGCTCCCCGGCCAGCCGGTCCAGCTCCATCTGGGCGGCGTCCAGGCCCGCCTCGTCCAGCGTGCCGTCCGCCTGCGCGGCGAGCAGCAGACACAGCGCCGCCAGGTCCGGCCGCCCGGACCGGGCCTGGCCGGCGAACCGCCGCCGCAGCTCGGCGGACCGCCCGTCCGGCGGCGGCTGGGGGGAGGGCGGGGCGGGGCGGCGGCCTGTCACGACGGTCCGCCCCCGAGGGCGCCTGCGTCCGGCTCCCGGTAGTGGTGGTACGCGTGGTGCGCCGAGAAACCCATCCCGGCGTACAGCGCCCGCGCCGCCGCGTTGCCGGTCTCCACCTGGAGCCACGCGGCCGACGCGCCCTCGTCGAGCGCCCGCCGGGCCAGCGCCGCCATCACCGCCGTGGCCAGTCCCCGCCGCCGCGCGGCCGGATCGACCTCCACGGCCGCGAAACCGGCCCACCGCCCGTCCACCACGCACCGTCCGATCGCGTCCGGCACCTCCCCGGCGCCCGGCACCGTCGCGAACCACACCGACGGCCCTCCCGCACGCTCGGCCTCGCCCGCGCGGGGGGACGCCCCGCCCAGCACCCGCAGCGCCACCTCGCTCACGCCCTTGCGCTGGTAGCGGGCGAGCCACGCCTCGTCCGCGGTCCGCGCCAGCACGACTTCCGTCCCCTCGGCCCGGTCGGCGACCGGGGCGAGCGCCCCCGTCCACACCTCGGCGGTCACCTCCCGCGTCCAGCCCCGCCGCTCCAGCTCCGCGCAGAGCGTCTCCTGCGTGCCCTCCGCCCCCGTCGCGGTCTGCACGTACGCGGGCAGGCCGCGCTCGGCGTACCACCGCCGTACGGCGCTCAGCGCCTCGTCGAGCGGCAGCCCCGGATCGCCCAGCGGAAGCACCGAGTTGGCCCGCCGGGTGAACCCGGACGCGGCCCGCAGCTCCCACCCGCCGAGCCGCTCGCTGACCACCGGCCGCCAGGCCCGGCCGGCGACCCTCGCCAGCTCCTCGTACGAGGCGGCCGGGCCGCGGCGGCGCGCCGGAGCGGACGGCACGACCTTGCCCGCGACGAGTGCGGACTCCGGAATGCGGACGGTCTCGCCGCCCTTTCGTGTGATCACCAGCACACCGTTGTCCCATGATGTGAGAACTCCGACCGTGTCGGTGAACTTCTCACCGGGCGCGGCAGGTTCGGCCAGCCGCCGTACCGAGACCCGTTTTCCCACGTCAGCGGCGGTGATACGGACCTCGAGTCGTCCGGCGGCAGAGATTTCCACGGGTCGGTTCACCCCTCCTGTTCGGATCATGCCCAAGAACGGAGATACTAGGGGCGGGCATCGACGACGCCGCGCTCCCGCGCGCCAGGCGGCGGAGCCTGAGGTGGCCCGCCAGCGCCCTATCGAGGAGGAACGACAGCGTGACCTACGTCATCGCGCAGCCTTGTGTCGACGTCAAGGACAAGGCGTGCATCGAGGAGTGCCCGGTCGACTGCATCTACGAGGGCCAGCGGTCCTTGTACATCCACCCGGACGAATGCGTCGACTGCGGAGCCTGTGAGCCGGTCTGCCCGGTCGAGGCGATCTTCTACGAGGACGACGTGCCGGAGGAGTGGAAGGACTACTACAAGGCGAACGTCGAGTTCTTCGACGAGCTCGGCTCGCCCGGCGGCGCCAGCAAGCTGGGGCTGATCGAGCGCGACCACCCGTTCGTCGCCGCACTGCCGCCGCAGGGCGAGTAACCCCCCGGCGGCCCTTGAACGGCCCGCACTCCCCCGGCCCGGCGGCGCCCGGGTCCGGGGGAGCCCCGGCGCCGCCTCGGTCCCGTACGGCCCGATCGTCCGCGATCGGGCCGTACGGGACCGAGGTGTTTGCCGAGCACAGCAGAAAGTGAGCCAGACACCCGTGTCCGCAGTCACCGACCGTCTCCCCACCTTCCCCTGGGACAAGCTGGCGCCCTACAAGGCGACGGCCGCCGCCCACCCGGACGGCATCGTCGACCTCTCCGTCGGCACCCCGGTCGACCCGGTGCCCGAGCTGATCCAGAAGGCACTCGTCGCGGCGGCCGACTCGCCGGGCTATCCGACCGTCTGGGGCACGCCCGCGCTGCGCGACGCGATCACCGGCTGGGTCGAGCGCCGCCTCGGCGCCCGGGACGTCACCCACCACCACGTCCTGCCGATCGTCGGCTCCAAGGAACTGGTCGCCTGGCTCCCCACCCAGCTGGGCCTCGGCCCCGGCGACACGGTGGCCTTCCCCCGCCTGGCCTACCCGACGTACGAGGTCGGTGCCCGCCTGGCCCGCGCCGCGTACGCGGTCTACGACGACCCGACCGAGCTGGACCCGGCGCACCTGAAGCTGCTCTGGCTCAACTCCCCGTCCAACCCCACGGGCAAGGTGCTGTCCAAGGAGGAGCTGACCCGGATCGTGGCCTGGGCCCGCGCCCACGGCGTCCTGGTCTTCTCCGATGAGTGCTACCTGGAGCTGGGCTGGGAGGCCGACCCGGTCTCGGTCCTGCACCCGGACGTCAACGGCGGCTCGTACGAGGGCCTTGTGGCCGTCCACTCCCTCTCCAAGCGCTCCAACCTGGCCGGCTACCGCGCCGCCTTCCTGGCCGGCGACCCGGCCGTCCTCGGTCCGCTGCTGGAGATCCGCAAGCACGGCGGCATGATGACGTCGGCCCCCACCCAGGCGGCGGTGGTGGCGGCCCTCGGTGACGACGAGCACGTCCGCGTCCAGCGGGAGCGCTACGCCGCCCGCCGCACGGCCCTGCGCGAGGCGCTCCTCGCCCACGGCTTCCGCATCGAGCACAGTGAGGCCAGCCTCTACCTGTGGGCCACCCGCGGGGAGTCCTGCTGGGACACCGTGGCCCACCTGGCCGAGCGCGGCATCCTGGTGGCGCCGGGCGACTTCTACGGACCCGCGGGCGAGCGGTTCGTCCGGGTCGCCCTCACCGCGACCGACGAGCGGGTGCGGGCCGCGGTGGAGCGGCTGGCCCGAGAGTCCGGCTGACCGACCCTTCCGGCCCGCCCGGGCGCGCCGGAAGCGGGCGGAAACGGAGCGACGGGGCCCAGGACTTCCTGGACCCCGTCGCCGTGCACGCCTGAGTTCACACCGGCCGCCGGGCCGGTACCGCCGGCCGTCAGCCGAGCGGCAGCCCCTTGACCGGGAGCCCGCCCTTGCCCAGCGCGCCGGTGGGCAGACCGCTCTCGGTGGCGGTCCGCGCGGTGTCCCCGACGAGGTCCCCGGCCGTGCCGGCCACGTCCCCGGCGGCCTTCTGCGCGACCGGAGCCGTCTTCTTCACGGCCTTGCCGCCGGCCTTGCCCGCGGTCGGCACGGTCTGCTTGACGGCCTTGCTGCCGGCGTCGCCCGCGTGCCCGGTGGTCTTCCGCGCCGCCTCGTCGACGGTGGTGGCGAGGTTCGCCCCGTCCAGGGCGGTCAGCGCACCGAGGTTCGGGGCGGCCGGCAGTTCCGGGGCCGCGCTGGCGGAGCCGGCCGCACCGACCCCGGCAGCCGCTCCCGCAGCGACGAGCAGCGCGGCACGGGCGATCCGGCGGGTCAGGGGGAGGGACATGTTGCTCCTTCGACGGGAGTGAACGGTGGAGAATCCGACCGCGCCCGGCGCTGGACCGGCCGGGCTCGGACGCAGTGACTACCGCTCGAAGCCCGCGAAGGTTGCGGCAGCGTAACGTAAAGAGTGGGTAATGTGCCGCATGATCGAAGCGGCGGAAAGCGGGCGAAAGGGCTGCGGCCGGCACAGCTGCCGAATCCTTTCAGCTCTTTGCCCGCAAGGGCTCCGGGGAATTGGCCCGCCTCTTCGACAACGCGTACGCTCCCTCGCCCGCGGGGCGGGTGGGTAGCCCCGGCGGGTGACCGCTCGCACTAAGGCGCAGTGACGATCCGGACCGGACCCGCGCCCCGCTCGGCCCCCGCGGTGCCCAGGGCTTCCCCCGTTTCCCCCGTCTTCTTCGCTTCCGTCGCTTCCTCCGCGCCGCCGTCGACCGGCCGCCACCGGCTGTCGGTGTGCCCGGCGGTCCACTCCCGGCCGGCGTAGGTGACCCGCTTGATGTGCAGCGCGGAGGCGTTGGCCACCGCCCAGTGCGCCAGCTGCCAGCCGCGCTGCGCCGCGCTCCGCCCGGCCGCCGCCGAGTCGGCCGTCACCGGCAGCGTCACGGTCCGCCCGTCGGACCCCTCGGCCCCGTCGGCGCCGCCCGGAGACGGCGACGGGGAGGGCGCGGCCGCCCCGTCCACCCGCGCTCCGGCCGGCTGGAAGACCTCGCGCCCGAAGTCCCGCGCCAGCGCGGCGCGTACGGCGTCGGCGCCCTCGGCCCGGGTCGCGTCCGGGCGTCCCTCGCAGGTCAGCGTGGCCGCCGACTGCCCGGTGAGAGCGGCGGCCAGCAGCGTGGCGTCCGGCTCGTGCTTGGCGTACGCCTGCGGGAAGCCGCTGCGCTGCACCCGCTGCGCGGCCACGGTCAGCGGCAGCCGCGTATAGCCGGGCACCTCGACCAGATGGTCGTAGAACTTCCCCGCCGCGTACGCCGGGTCCATGATCTCCTTCGGGGTGCCCCAGCCCTGCGAGGGCCGCTGCTGGAACAGGCCGAGGGAGTCGCGGTCGCCGTGGCCGATGTTCCGCAGCGCCGACTCCTGCAACGCGGTCGCCAGCGCGATCGTCACGGCCCGCTCCGGCAGGCCGCGCGCGGTGCCCACGGCGGTGATCGTCGCCGCGTTCACCGCCTGCTCCGGGGTGAACTCGTACGTCGCCCCGTCGCCCTCGCCGGAGACGACCTTGCATCCCGGTGCGCCCGTGCCGCCGGTGACGTACTGAACCGCGAGATAACCGGCGACCGCGAGCAGGACCACGAAGGCCGACCCGATACGCGCAAGGCGGCCGCGGCGGGTGACGGTGACGGGGGGAGACGGCTCTGGCACGGGTACAAGGTACTGGAGGACACCGGGACTCCCGTGCCGGGTGGGGACGCGGGCGAGCGCCGGGCGCGCAGCCGGCGCGCTAGGGTCGACGGCATGGCCGACACCCCGCTTGACCTCGCCCTGGACGCAGCACAGCTCACCGCCCGGCTCGTCGACTTCCCCTCCGTCAGCGGCTCCGAGAAGCCCCTCGCGGACGCGATCGAGAGCGCCCTGCGCGCCCTGCCGCACCTGACGGTCGACCGCTACGGCAACAACGTGGTCGCCCGCACGGACCTGGGGCGGCCGGAACGGGTGATCCTCGCCGGGCACATCGACACCGTGCCCATCGCGGACAACGTGCCCTCCCGGCTGGACGAGGACGGGGTGCTGTGGGGCTGCGGCACCTGCGACATGAAGGCGGGCGTCGCCGTGCAGCTGCGCATCGCGGCGACCGTCCCGGCCCCCAACCGCGACCTGACCTTCGTCTTCTACGACAACGAGGAGGTCGCCGCCGACCTCAACGGGCTGGGGCACGTGGCCGCGGCCCGCCCCGAGTGGCTCCAGGGCGACTTCGCGGTGCTGCTGGAGCCGTCGGACGGCCAGGTGGAGGGCGGCTGCCAGGGCACCCTGCGGGTGCTGCTGAAGACCGCGGGGGAACGGGCCCACTCCGCGCGCGGCTGGATGGGCTCCAACGCGATCCACGCGGCGGCGCCGATCCTGGCGAGGCTGGCCGCCTACGAGCCCCGGTACCCGGTCATCGACGGCCTGGAGTACCGCGAGGGCCTCAACGCGGTGGGCATCACGGGCGGGGTGGCCGGCAACGTCATCCCCGACGAGTGCGTGGTGACCGTCAACTTCCGCTACGCGCCGGACCGTACGCCCGAGGAGGCCCTCGCCCACGTCCGCGAGGTGTTCGCCGACTGCCCGGTGGCGGAGTTCGTGGTGGACGACCACAGCGGCGCGGCCCTGCCCGGACTGTCCCACCCGGCCGCGGCGGCCTTCATCGAGGCGGTCGGCGGCACCCCGCAGCCCAAGTACGGCTGGACGGACGTCTCCCGCTTCTCCGCCCTGGGCATCCCGGCGGTCAACTACGGCCCCGGCAACCCGCACTTGGCCCACAAGCGCGACGAGCGCGTGGAGACCGCCAAGATCCTGGCGGGGGAGGAGCGCCTGCGGGCCTGGCTGACCGCCTGACCTGCCCCGCCGCGCCGGAAGGGGTTTCACGGCGCTGTGTGGCGGACATGCTGAGGTCCCCCGTACGTAACCCGCGTAGATCTACGCTGAAGTGCACGAAACCGCAAGCGGAGGGAGCTCACATGGCTACCGGCAACCCCGAGGGCAAGAAGCGTCCGCCCGAGGAGCAGCGCCTGGGTCCGGTGCTCCGCAGGCGCGGCCAGGTCCAGGCCAGTACGACGGACCAGCGCCTGCTGGACGAGCGGGCCCCCACCGACTGGGTGCACACCGACCCCTGGCGGGTGCTGCGCATCCAGTCGGAGTTCATCGAGGGCTTCGGCACGCTCGCCGAACTGCCGCCCGCCATCAGCGTCTTCGGCTCGGCCCGGACACCGGTGGACTCGCCGGAGTACGAGGCGGGCGTACGGCTGGGGCGGGGACTGGTGCAGGCGGGCTTCGCGGTGATCACCGGCGGCGGCCCCGGCGCCATGGAGGCGGCCAACCGGGGCGCCTGCGAG
The DNA here is from genome assembly GCF_040680575.1 of Streptomyces sp. NPDC052020. Classification (NCBI taxonomy): domain Bacteria; kingdom Bacillati; phylum Actinomycetota; class Actinomycetes; order Kitasatosporales; family Streptomycetaceae; genus Streptomyces; species Streptomyces sp. NPDC052020. Next base: position 262,704 of record NZ_JBFAWY010000002.1, on the reverse strand, counting down.
GCGAACGGCACCTCGGTGGGCCTGGGCATCGAGCTGCCCTTCGAGCAGGGACTGAACCCGTACGTCGACATCGGGCTGAACTTCCGTTACTTCTTCGTCCGGAAGATGATGTTCGTCAAGTACGCGCAGGGCTTCGTCGTCCTGCCCGGCGGCCTCGGCACCCTGGACGAGCTCTTCGAGGCCCTCACCCTGGTGCAGACCCAGAAGGTGACCCGCTTCCCCATCGTCCTGTTCGGCACCGCCTACTGGGGCGGCCTCGTCGACTGGCTCCGCGACACGGTGATCGCCCAGGGCAAGGCAGCCGAGCAGGACCTGCTGCTGTTCCACGTGACGGACGACGTGGACGAGGCGGTCGCGCTGGTGTCGAAGGAGGCGGGCCGCTAGGACGCGCCGGGGGCCGGGTTCGCTACGCCAGGCCCCGCCGGGCCACCGCCGGGGGGCGGTGGCCGGCGATCGACGCCACCATGTCCAGCACCTGCCGGGTCTCCGCCACCTCGTGCACCCGGTACACCTGCGCGCCGAGCCAGGCCGACACCGCCGTCGTCGCCAGCGTGCCCAGCACCCGCTCCTTCACCGGCTTGTCCAGTGTCTCCCCGACGAAGTCCTTGTTGGACAGCGACACCAGCACCGGCCACCCGGTCTCCACCATCTCGCCGAGCCGCCGGGTCGCCTCCAGGCTGTGGCGCGTGTTCTTGCCGAAGTCATGCCCGGGGTCGATCAGCACCGACTCCCGGGGCACGCCCAGTTCCACCGCCCGCTCGGCCAGCGACAGGGTCACCCGCAGGATGTCGGCCATGACGTCCTCGTACGTGACCCGGTGCGGCCGGGTGCGCGGCTGCGCGCCGCCCGCGTGGGTGCACACCAGCCCCGCCCCGTGGCGCGCCGCTACCTCCGCGAGCTTGGGGTCGACGCCGCCCCAGGCGTCGTTCAGCAGGTCCGCGCCCGCCTCGCAGACGGCCTCGCCGACCTCGTGGCGCCAGGTGTCGACACTGATCACGACCTCGGGGAAGCGCCGCCGCACCTCCGCGACGAACCCGACCGTGCGCCGTGCCTCCTCCTCGGCCGTCACCTCCTCGCCGGGGCCGGCCTTCACCCCGCCGATGTCGATGATGGCGGCCCCTTCGGCCACGGCCTGCTCCACGCGCGCGAGCGCGGGCTCGTCGCGGAAGGTGGCGCCCTGGTCGTAGAAGGAGTCCGGGGTCCGGTTCACGATCGCCATGATCACCGGCTCGTGCGGCTCGAATTCCCGCCTGCCCAGCCTGAGCATCCCCTGTGACCTCTCCTCATACGTGCCGGGTGTGCCCCGGGGGTCTCCCCGGGTATGTCCCGGGTCTCTCCCGGGCTTCGGCCGCCTGCGACCCTAACGGTCGGCGTCGCATGGCACGATCGGACCCTGACATATTTCGACTCCGGGGGTGCGGCTTCGGCACGGCCGGCCGGGGCTGAAGCCGACTCGACACTTCCTCGCCGGCGCCGCGCGCGCCGGCTCCGAGCGTGGGGACCTCAAGCGATGGTTATGTTCCTGTTCCTGGTCGTCGCCCTCGCCGTCGTGGTCGCCGCGGTGACACTCGCCGTGGTGGGCGGCGGGGAGAGCGGCCCGCTGCCCGAGGCGGCTCCCGAGCGGCTCCAGGACGCCCTGCCCCCCGACCGGCCGGTCGGCCGCGCGGACGTGGAGCGTCTGCGCTTCCCCCTGGTCGTGCGCGGCTACCGCATGGCCGACGTCGACGACGCCCTGGCCCGTCTCGGCGCCGAGCTCGCCGAACGCGACGCCCGCATCGCCGACCTGGAGGCCGCGCTGGCGGGGGCCCGCGCCGCCGCCCCCGTCCCCGCGGACCGGCCCGCCCCTGTCTCCACGGACAAGCCCGAGCCCGAGGACGGCGAGCGGTGAGCGCCGGTGCCGCCGCGGCCGGGCCGGACGGCGCGCTGCGCTGCCCCTGGGCGCTGTCCACGACCGACTACGTGACCTACCACGACGAGGAGTGGGGCCGCCCCGTCCACGGCGACGACGCGCTGTTCGAACGCCTGAGCCTGGAAGCCTTCCAGTCCGGCCTGTCCTGGATCACCATCCTGCGCCGCCGCCCCGGCTTCCGCGCCGCCTTCGCCGGCTTCGAGATCGCCGAGGTGGCCGCCTTCACAGACGCCGACCGCGAGCGCCTGCTCGCCGACCCCGGCATCATCCGCAACCGCGCCAAGATCGACGCGACGCTCGCCAACGCGCGCGTGCTCGCCGGCTGGGCCCCCGGCGAACTGGACGAGCTCGTCTGGTCGCACGCCCCCGACCCGGCCGGACGCCCCGTGCCCCGGACTCTCGCGGACGTCCCGGCGATCACCCCGGAGTCGACCGCCCTGTCCAAGGCCCTGAAGAAGCGGGGGCTGCGCTTCGTGGGCCCCACGACGGCGTACGCCCTGATGCAGGCGTGCGGCCTGGTCGACGACCACCTGGCGGACTGCGCCGCACGCCGCCGCTGAGCCGGAGCCGGTCATTCGGCCCGGGCGCGGATCACCGCCCCCGGTACACCGGCTTCTCCTTGTTCACGAACGCCCGCACCGCGATGGCGTGGTCCTCGGACGCCCCCGCCCGCGTCTGGAGCTCGTCCTCCTTCTCCAGCGCCTCCTCCAGGGAGTGCGTCAGCCCGAACGCCACGGACTCCTTCAGTGCCGCGTACGCCACCGTGGGACCGGCGGCCAGCGCCCGCGCCACCTGCTCGGCCTCGGCGCGCAACTCGGCGGCGGGGACGACCCGGTTCGCGATGCCCAGCTCGTACGCCTCCTGCGCGCCGATGCTGCGGGGGAAGAGCAGCAGGTCGGTGGCGCGGCCGGGGCCGACGACGCGCGGCAGGGTCCAGGAGACGCCGGAGTCGGCGGTGAGCGCGACGCCCGCGAAGGAGGTGTTGAACGCCGCCGTGTCCGCGACGATCCGGTAGTCGGCGGCGAGCGCGAAGCCGAAGCCGGCCCCGGCCGCCACGCCGTTCACGGCGGCCACCACCGGCTTGGGGGCCCCGGCCAGCGCCCGCACGACCGGGTTGTAGTGCTCCCGCACGGTGCTCATCGTCTGCCCCGAGCCGGCCTCCCGGTCGGCGCCGAGCATCCCGATGTGCTCCTTGAGGTCCTGGCCGACGCAGAACGCCCGGTCCCCGGCGGCGGTCAGCAGCACCGCCCGTACGGCGTCGTCCGCCGCCGCGGACCGCACCGCGTCCCGGAGGGCGACCTTGGTCTCGGTGTTCAGCGCGTTCATCGCCTCCGGGCGGTTCAGCGTGATCGTCGCCAGTGCGTCGCTCACCTCGTAGAGCACGGTGTCGGCCATGGCGTATCCCCTCCGTGTCGCGGCTGCGGGCGTACCGCTCGGTACGTCCGGTGTCTGCTGGACAGCATGACGGAGATCACCGGCGGCGGACGGCGCGCACGGTGTGACCTGCGTCAAAGAGGTCCGGTCCGGGGCCCTTCGGCGGAAGTGGGCGCGGGCGCGCAGTATCGCAGCCGCATCGCCGAATTGAGTGGTTTTGCTCCCGCGCGTTGCCCAAGCGATGCGGACCGATGTTGGTCATCGGGTCCTGAGATGCGGGATAATGGCTTGGAAGCAATGTGTTCGATGCCGGTGTCGCGTGTCCCTAGCCGGACCGCGCGTGCCCTTAGGGGGCCGTCGGCTTTGACGTGAGCTGGTATCAGGAAGGGGAACGAGCATGGCGGCCATGAAGCCGCGGACGGGTGATGGCCCGCTCGAGGTGACCAAGGAGGGGCGGGGCATCGTCATGCGCGTTCCGCTCGAAGGCGGCGGTCGACTCGTCGTCGAGCTGACCCCTGACGAGGCCGACGCGCTCGGCGACGCCCTCAAGAAGGTCGTCGGCTGACGCGCAAGCGACCATAGCCGTTCAGTCGCCCCGGTGCCGCACGCGGTGCCGGGGCGACTGCGTGTACGGGGCCGGCGGCCCGGCCCGCGGGCCGCTACCGCTTCACCGCGCACAGCAGGCCGTCGCCCACCGGCAGCAGCGAGGGCACCAGCTCCTGGCTCTCCCGCACCGTCCGCAGCAGCTCCCGCAGCCGCAGCACCTCGGTCGGCTGCGGCCCCGAGTCCACCGTCCGCCCGTTGGCGAAGGCGCCCTCGAAGACGACGACCCCGCCCGGACGCAGCAGCCGCAACGATTCGGCGAGATACTCCGGGTACTCCAGGCGGTCGCCGTCGCAGAAGACCAGGTCGTAGCCGGCGTCCGCGAGCCGGGGCAGCACGTCCAGCGCCCGGCCGGGGATGAAGCGCGCCCGGTTGCTGGCGAAGCCCGCCGCCCGGAACGCCTGGCGGGCGAACTGCTGGTGCTCCGGCTCCGGATCGACCGTGGTGAGGACCCCGTCCGGCCGCATGCCGTGCAGCAGATGGATCCCGGAGACACCGCAGCCGGTCCCGATCTCCGCGACCGCCTTGGCGTCCACGGTGGCGGCGAGCAACCGCAGCGCCGCGCCCGTACCGGGCGACACCGAGCGCAGCCCCGCCTCGCGGGCCCGGTCGCGGGCCCAGAGCACCGCGTCGTCCTCGGCGACATAGGCGTCGGCGAACGCCCAGCTCGTCTGCCGGTTGCCGGTAATGACCCTCTCCTGTCCCCGTGGTTGCCTCGGGCGTGACTGTATCCGTTGGCGTCGGGAACCCGCAGATGGGACCGGTCGTTCGAAGGGAAGAAGGAAGAAGGCACAGAGACGGCCGGGCTGCGCGGGGAGGCGACGGATGGGCGGGGACCCTGGGGGCGCGCGGACGCCGCGGTACGAGCCGGATCAGCCCAGATCAAATTCTCGTAAAACCGCTTATCCGGAGCTAACGGGCGAGGTGGCTATGGTAGGGGCTCCACTGGACACCACCAGAGCCGACAGGGGAGGTGCGGCCGCGCCTGGGGATCGGGAAGGAGTGCTGCGGCGCCTTCTCAGGTCGGCGGGCAGGCCGAAATCCGTGAACGACACCGCTGCTGACCCCAGCCACGCCGCCGGACGTACCGCCGGCTACGACCGGACCGCGACCTTTTCCAGCGACGCGGACGGGCCGGCGTGGACTCCGCCCACCTGGGAGGAGATCGTCAGCACGCACAGCGGCCGCGTCTACCGGCTCGCCTACCGCCTCACCGGCAACCAGCACGACGCCGAGGACCTCACCCAGGAGGTCTTCGTCCGCGTCTTCCGCTCGCTGTCCACCTACACCCCGGGCACCTTCGAGGGCTGGCTGCACCGCATCACCACCAACCTCTTCCTGGACATGGTCCGCCGCAAGCAGCGCATCCGCTTCGACGCGCTCGGCGAGGACGCGGCCGAGCGGCTGGCCAGCAAGGAGCCCACCCCGCAGCAGGCGTTCAACGACGCGCACTTCGACGCGGACGTCCAGCAGGCCCTGGACACCCTCGCCCCCGAGTTCCGGGCCGCGGTCGTCCTGTGCGACATCGAGGGACTGTCCTACGAGGAGATCGCCGCGACCCTCGGCGTCAAGCTGGGCACGGTCCGCTCCCGGATCCACCGCGGCCGTTCCCAGCTGCGCAAGGCGCTCGCGCACCGCTCCCCGCAGGCGCGCGCCGAGCGCCGCTCCTTCGTGCCCCGCGTTCCCGCACTGGGAGGAGGGGGCGCGAGCGCGTGAGCGGATCACGGCCCACCTCCGAGGGACACCTCGCGGAGCAGCATCTGGGAGACCGACTCGCGGCCCTGGTGGACGGCGAGCTCGGTCATGACGCGCGTGAGCGCGTACTGGCGCACGTGGCCACCTGCCCGAAGTGCAAGGCGGAGGTCGACGCGCAGCGCCGGCTGAAGAACGTCTTCGCCCAGGCGGCGCCGCCGCCGCCCTCGGAGAGCTTCCTGGCCCGCCTCCAGGGCCTGCCCGGGGCGAGCGGCGACGACGGCGGTTCCCCGCTGGGCGGGGGCGGACTTCCCGACGAGCGCGTGGGGCTGCCCGGACGGCACGGCGGCGCCGGACTCTTCGGCGGGAGGCGGAGCGAGCGGTTCGAGTTCGGCTACCTCCCCTCCCGGCCGCACTCCTCCGTCCTGCCGCTCTCCGCGCCGGACCGGGGTTTCAGGGTGCACGACGTCGGCCGGCCCGACGGCGACCGGTCCGCCTCGCGCGGACTGCGGTTCGCGTTCGCGGCGGCCGGGGCCGTGTCGCTGGCCGCGATCGCGCTGGGCGGCGTCACCGCCGGCACCCCGGACACCACCTCGGAGGCGCGCGGCGGCTCCGGTTCCGGCAGCAACGTCACGCCGGCGCGTACCCAGGGCACGGGCGCGACGGGGGTCCCCGAGAGCCAGCGCCGCCGCTCGGCCGGCCCGCTGCCGGCCCAGGTACAGGGCCAGCGGTCGCTCGGCGACACCCCTGTGGCGCCGACCGCGGTCTCCGCGCCGTTGCTGCCCGGGCTGCCCGCCACCGGGCCCGGCCGGCACCGGACGGAGGGCATGCGGGCGCTGACCGCCCCGCTGCCGGCCGGCAGCGCCGTGCTGTCCCCGCTGATACGTCCGCTCGAAGCCCTCCCGCCGCTCGCCCTGACCTCCTGGCCCGTGACCTCCACCGCTCCGGGCCTGCTCGCCGCACCCGGCACGGCCCCCGCCCAGGCCCCCTCCGCCACTCCGCCGGCCCCCTGACGGGAACGGGAATCTGCGCACGCGTGGCTGAACCTGGTTGAATCCGGTGTGGCGCCCCGGAGGCGAGCCACGCCTGCGGAGCCGACGATCTGCGGCCGGCGGTGGGGAGAGCATGAACGAGGGGAAGCCCGCGAAGGCGACGTGGTGGGGTCGGCCTCGCCCCCAGGCCCCCGCCGGACCGGGGGACGGCCCGGCCGCGGACGGAAGCGACGGCGACTTCGAACTGGCGCGCCCCGCGACGCCGGCCCGGCCGGTCGCGGACGACGGCGACTACGAGCTGGAACGGCCTCTGACGGACGCGGGCGGAAGCCCGCGCGCCGGCGATGAGGGCGGGACCCCGGCGGCCGGTTCCGGCGCCGGAGCGCACCACCCACGCCCCGGCGGCACCGGTCACACGGGCGATGCCGCCACGGTCGCCGCCGACGAGGCCGGGCCCACCGCGTCCGCAGCGGCGGCCGTCCCGGCCGGTGAGCGGCACCCGGGCGATCCCGACCCGTACGACACCCCGCCGTACGGCCAGCCGGGCCCCTGGGCCCCCGCACCGCCCGTCCCACACCCCGCGGCGACCCCGGCGCACGGTACGCCGCTGCTCCCGCCGGGGCCGACGCCACCGCCCCCGGCGGGCTCGCCGTCCCCCGTGGCGCCCGGTACGGCCCCCGCGGCGCACTCCCCGGCCGGTCCGCAGCAGCCCCCCGTCCCGTCCGACCCGTGGCGCCGCTACGACCCGTGGGCCGTCGCTCCCGCGCCCCTCCAGCAGACCGGGGCCGCCGTGCTCAGCCGGGAGCAGCGGCGCGGGCGGGCGCGGAAGGCACTCGCCGGCGGGGCCGCGCTGCTCGCCGTCGTCTCCGGGACCGCCGGCGGCGTCGCGGGCGTTTACCTGGAGCGCAACGGCGGTGTGGGCACCGTGGAGCTCCCACAGGCCGGCAAGGAACCGGCCGGACGGGACCCGGACAGCGTGGCCGGGATCGCGGCCCGGGCGCTGCCGAGCGTGGTGACGCTCCACGTCAGCGGCTCGGCGCAGGAGGGGACCGGCACCGGCTTCGTCCTCGACGGCCGCGGGCACATCCTGACCAACGACCACGTCGTGAAGCCCGCCGGAGGCGACGGCGAGATCTCCGTGACCTTCCACAGCGGAGCCACCGCCCGGGCCGAGGTCGTCGGCCGGGACAGCGGATACGACCTCGCCGTCGTACGGGTCAAGGGCGTGCGCGGGCTCACCCCCCTGCCCCTCGGCAACTCCGACAGCGTGCGGGTGGGCGACCCCGTCGTCGCCATCGGCTCCCCCTTCGATCTGGAGGGCACGGTCACCACCGGCATCATCAGCGCCAAGGAGCGGCCCATCACGGCCGGCGGCGGAGAAGGCGACGGCAGCGACGTCTCGTACGTCGACGCCCTCCAGACCGACGCGCCCATCAACCCGGGCAACTCCGGGGGCCCGCTGCTGGACTCGCGGGGCCGCGTCATCGGCATCAACTCGGCGATCCGCTCCGCCGACGGCGGCACCGGCCCGGACGGCGGCCAGGCCGGCTCCATAGGGCTCGGCTTCGCCATCCCGGTCAACCAGGGCAGGCGCGTCGCCGAAGAGCTGATCAACACCGGCCGGGCGACCCACCCGGTGATCGGTGTCACGCTCGACATGAGCTATCCGGGCGACGGCGCCCGCGTCGGCACCGAGGGCGGCGACGGCGGTCCCGCGGTCACCGCGGGCGGGCCCGGCGCGAAGGCGGGGATCAGGCCGGGGGACGTCATCACCGCGGTCGACGGGCAGCGCGTCCGCTCCGGTGAGGAACTGATCGTCAAGACCCGCGCCCACCGCCCCGGCGACCGCCTGGAGCTGACCGTGGAACGCGACGGCGAGGAGCGCAAGGTGTCGCTGGTGCTCGGTTCCGCCACCGGTCACTGAAGGGCGGACACCGCGAAAAGCGAGCACGGACACACACCCGGAGGTCACGGGACGGTACCGGTCGGACGGGATCGGCGGGTACCGTGGTTGCGGCCCGGACCACGGAAGACCCGCGTGCCGCCGTATCGACCAGGCACCGCCGCACAGACCAGCCCGAGGGCCGAGGACCGAGGACATCGCAAGGAGCTTCAGGTGTTCAATGACATAGGACCGCTCGAGCTGGTCACGCTCATCGTGCTCGCGGTGCTCGTGTTCGGTCCGGACAAGCTCCCCAAGGTCATCCAGGACGTGACGCGCACGATCCGGAAGATCCGTGAGTTCTCGGAGAGCGCCAAGCAGGACATCCGGCAGGAGCTCGGCCCCGAGTTCAAGGACTTCGAGTTCGAGGACCTCAACCCCAAGACGTTCATCCGCAAGCAGCTGGACACCGACGACCTGGGGCTGAAGGAGATCCGCAACGGCTTCGACCTGAAGAAGGAGATGGCCGAGGTCGCGGACGCGGTCCACGGCCGCGACTCCGGGCCGTCCCCGGCGTCCGGCGGCACGGCGTCCGGCTCGTCCGGCGGCCGGGTCGACATGACGAAGAAGCCCGAGTCCACCGCCCGCGACGACCGCCCGCCCTTCGACGCGGACGCCACCTGAGCCCAGGGCGCCCGGCGCCTTCCCCGCCTCCGCGCGGTGCCGCGCGGCCAGGCCCGCCGCCTTTGCGGCCGTATGCGAGGTGTTTCCTACTCCATTCCGGTCGCGCACGCCTGCAACGCGCCGCCCGGGCGGCCCCACGCGCCGGGCGGTTTCCCTGCGGCCCCCAGCGGGGTGGCTATGCTGCCGAGTTGTCGTGCGGGCCGTGCGTGAACCAGCAGCGTCGCCCGATGGGGGGCGGACCGTTCCGGTCCGGCCAGAGCGAGGAGGCGTCCGGGAACATGGAGACGACGAGACAGGCGGTCGCGCAGGCGCCGGGCGCGGAGAGCGGTCAGCAGGTCCCCTCCGCCCGGCGCACGGTCGACGGCTACCTGCGGGCGCCCTTCCCCTGGTACGGCCTGGACGAGGAGTTCTCAGGGCCGCGCTGGCTGATGCGGGTCGGCATGGCGGCCGACGGGGCCGTGGAGCACGGTTCGGTCGGACACGGCGACGAGCCGTCGGTGCGCAACGAGCACACGGCCGGCGGCGACAAGGACGCCAAGGAGAAGTTCGCGGTCGTCGTCACCGTCGCCGCCAACCCCGTACGGCACAGCGCGGACGGCACCGGGGTGCTGGAGGCCACGTCGGTGTCCTCGGCGGCCTGGCTGGCCGGTGTGGGCCTGCTGTCGTTCACCTGGCCCGGCCAGATGGACCACTCCCTGCGCGACGACTGGCTGGAGCAGCAGACGGAGACCGCCTGGGTGCTCGCCGACGACCTCGACGGACCGCACTGGTCGACGCTGTCCCTGCCCGTGGACGGCGCGCCCACCACCTTCCACTACCGGGAGTCCGAGTTCGGCTGGGTGCTCGCCGGGTCCACCGAGCGGGGCGTCCACCTCGGCGCCTACGGCAGAGGCATGAGCGCCTACGGCCTGGGCTTCGCCGCGATCAAGGACATCACGGCCTACGCGCAGGCGGGATGACGCGAGGGGGGCGCCGTCCGGCCGGACGGCGCCCCCTGACGCGGAACCCGCGGTGTTCCGGAGTCCGCGGACTCAGAACTTGTTGCGCGGCGTGATCCCCAGCGACAGGCCCGCCAGGCCCCGCTGCCGGCCGCCGAGCTTGCCCGCGATCGCGCGCAGGGCCGAGCCCGCCGGGGAGTCCGGGTCGCTCAGGACGACCGGCCTGCCCTCGTCGCCGCCCTCGCGCAGCCGGACGTCGATCGGGATGGAGCCGAGCACCGGAACGCTGGTACCGGTCGTGCGGGTCAGGCCTTCGGCGACCAGCTGCCCGCCGCCGGTGCCGAACACGTCGACCATCTCACCGCAGTGCGGGCAGGGCAGGCCCGACATGTTCTCGACCACGCCGACGATCTTCTGGTGGGTCTGCACGGCGATGGAGCCGGCCCGCTCGGCGACCTCGGCCGCCGCCTGCTGAGGCGTCGTCACGACCAGGATCTCCGCGTTCGGCACCAGCTGGGCCACCGAGATCGCGATGTCGCCGGTGCCGGGCGGCAGGTCGAGCAGCAGCACGTCCAGGTCGCCCCAGTACACGTCGGCGAGGAACTGCTGGAGCGCGCGGTGCAGCATCGGGCCGCGCCAGACGACCGGGGCGTTGCCCGGGGTGAACATGCCGATGGAGATGACCTTCACACCGTGCGCCGACGGCGGCATGATCATGTTCTCGACCTGGGTGGGACGCCCGTCGGCGCCCAGCATGCGCGGCACGGAGTGGCCGTAGATGTCGGCGTCCACGACACCGACCTTCAGCCCGTCGGCCGCCATCGCCGCGGCCAGGTTCACCGTGACCGAGGACTTGCCGACTCCGCCCTTGCCGGAGGCGACCGCGTAGACCCGGGTGAGGCTGCCCGGCTTGGCGAAGGGCACCTCACGCTCGGTCTGGCCGCCGCGCAGGGCCGCCGCCAGCTCCCTGCGCTGCTCGTCGCTCATGACGTCGAGCGTGACGTCGACGCGCGTGACGCCCTCGACCCGCGAGACCGCCTCCGTCACGCGCTGGGTGATGGTGTCCCGCATCGGACAGCCGGAGACCGTCAAGTACACGGTGACCGCGACCGCCCCGTCCGCGCCGATCTCCACCGACTTGACCATCCCGAGTTCCGTGATGGGCCGGTTGATCTCGGGGTCGTTCACCGTCGCCAGTGCTTCGCGCACCGCGTCTTCCGTAGCCATAAGCACGATGGTACGGCGCCGCCCGCACCCCCCGGAAAGCCCTGTCAGCGGTCGTGTACGTCACTCCCGTCCGGCCGTTCCGCCGGGAATACGCCGGCCTTGTGGCGGTGGCCGTTCTTCCGCTCCTCCAGCTCCTTGGCCAGGTCCTGGAGTTCGGAGCGGATCCAGTCCCGGGTGGCGACCTCGCCGAGGCCGACGCGCAGGGCCGCGATCTCGCGGGTCAGGTACTCGGTGTCCGCGATCGACCGCTCGTTCTGCTTGCGGTCCTGCTCCAGGTTGACCCGGTCCCGGTCGTCCTGCCGGTTCTGCGCCAGCAGGATCAGCGGGGCGGCGTAGGAGGCCTGGAGGGACAGCGCCAGCGTCAGGAAGATGAACGGGTACTCGTCGAACCGCAGACCGGCGGGGACGCTGACGTTCCACACCACCCACACGATGATCACGACGGTCATCCAGACCAGGAACCGCCCGGTGCCGATGAAGCGCGCGATCCGCTCCGACAGCCGCCCGAAGGCGTCCGGGTCCCACTCGGGCAGCACCCGGCGCCGCGGCGGACGCGGCTGGTCCAGCCGGGGGCCCCGGGGCCGGCCGGTGGCCGTCGCCCCCGACACCGCGCGCTCCCGGGCCGTCTCCCGCTCAGGCGCCATCGGCACCCACCCCCTCCTCCAGGTGGTACTCGGTCTCCCGCCAGTCCTCGGGCAGCAGGTGGTCCAGGACGTCGTCCACGGTGACCACCCCCAGCAGCGACCCGGCCTCGTCGACGACGGGCGCCGCCACCATGTCGTACGCGGCGAAGAACCCAGCGACCACGGGCAGCGCCGCGTCCGGCTCCAGAGGCTGGAGGTCGTCGTCGATGATCGAGCCGACCAGCGTGTACGGCGGGTCGCGCAGCAGGCGCTGGAAGTGGACCGTGCCCAGGTACTTGCCCGTGGGCGTGTCGTCGGGCGGCCGGCAGACGTAGACCTGGGCGGCGAGGGCGGGGGACAGGTCGGGGTTGCGGACGCGGGCGAGGGCGTCGGCCACGGTGGCGTCCGGGCGCAGCACGATCGGCTCGGTGGTCATCAGACCGCCCGCGGTGTGCTCCTCGTACGCCATCAGGCGCCGCATGTCGGCCGCGTCGGAGGGCTGCATCAGGCTCAGCAGCCGCTCCTTGTCCTCCTCCGGGAGCTCGCCGAGCAGGTCGGCCGCGTCGTCGGGGTCCATCGCCTCCAGGACGTCCGCGGCGCGTTCCTCCGCCAGCTTGCCGAGGATCTCGATCTGGTCGTCCTCGGGCAGCTCCTCCAGCACGTCGGCCAGGCGCTCGTCGTCGAGGGCGGCGGCGACCTCGGCCCGCCGCTTGGCGGACAGATGGTGCAGGACGTTGGCGAGGTCGGCGGGGCGCAGCTGCTCGAAGGTGGCGAGCAGGTTCTCGGCGCCCTGCCCGTGCTCCTCCAGCGAGAAGCCGGTCACGTCGGACCACTCCACCGTGAGCGTCTCGCCCTTGGCCCGCCGGAAGGCGCCCCCCTTCCTGCCCTTCCGCACGAACACCCGGTCGATTTCCCAGTCCCGGCGGGGCAGCTGCTGCACCGACAGGTCCAGGACGGTGACCTCCTCGCCGGTCTCGACGAGCGTGACCCGCCGGTCGAGCAGCTCGCCGAAGACGAGACGCTCGGTGGGGCGCTGCTCGAACCGCCGCACATTGAGCACACCCGTGGACAGCACCTGGCCGGACTGGATGCCGGTGATCCGGGTCATGGGCAGGAAGATGCGGCGGCGGGTGGGCAGTTCGACGACCAGCCCGAGCATCCGGGGAGGCTTGCGGCCCACCCGGAGCATGACGACCAGATCCCGCACGCGCCCCACCTGGTCGCCGTTCGGGTCGAAGACGGCGACACCGGAGAGGTGCGAGACGAAGATCCGGGGGGCGCCCGCTGCCATGGCCGCGGCTCCTTTTCCTGTCCGTACGGGAGGTTTCGTCGAGGCTGTCGTCAGGTGCGTTCCTTATCCGGAATGCCCGCTCGGGTGGGCTTCAGGCTAGCCCGTACCCATCGGCTCCGCTCTGGCGGGCGGGCCGGACGGACTGGCTCCGCCCGCCCCGCGCGGCACCGGTACTCTGCGGTACGCCGTTGAGACCCCCGTCAGGAAGGCAGCCCCACCTGTGACCGTGATTGCCCAGGGCCGTGACCGCCGGGCCGCGCTGGCGAGCGCGATGTGCGCGCTGATGGTGACGGGGGCGGCGCTGACGGGGTGCGGCGGCGAGGACCCGGACGCGGGCACCAACGGGGTCGGCAAGCTCTCCGCCGAGCAGATCCAGCGCAAGACCCGCGCCGCCGCCGAGTCCGTCGACGCCGTACGCCTGCACGGTTCCGTGGTCACCAGCGGGCGCACCTACACCCTCGACATGCGGCTGAAGTCCGAGGGCGGCACCGGCTCGGTCACCTCCCAGGGAACCACCTTCCGGCTGCTGCGCGTCGGCGAGCAGCTCTTCCTCAAGGCCGACGCCGGTTTCTGGAGCCATGACGGCGACGCCGACGCCGCCGCGGCCGAGAAGCTGGCCGGCAAGTACGTGAAGGTGCCGCAGGGCGACCCCTCGTACAAGAAGTTCAGCGGCTTCACCTACAAGGACGTCCTCCTCGACGGTCTGCTGACCCTGCACGGCAAGGTGGAGACCGACGGGCGGCACGAGCGGGCGGGGCTGCGCACCGTCCGCATCACCGGCGACCAGGGCGCCGGCGGCTCCCTGGACGTCTCCCTGGAGGGGAAGCCGTACCCGCTGCGCCTGACCCGGGCGGGCAGCGCGGGCACGCTCGGCTTCTCCGACTGGGGCAAGGACTTCCCGCTGAAGGAGCCGGCCAAGGACGAGACCCTCGACTACGGCGGGCAGCTGCCGGAGTCATAGGGCCGCGGCGCCGGAACCGCCAGGGGGCGTCAGCGCCGCTTGCGCCGCTTCAGCAGCAGCCGCGGCAGCGCCGCGGGCACCGGACGGCGCGTCGTCGCCGGGGTCGCCACCGGCGCCGCGGCCAGGGAGCCGTCGGGCAGCGGCCGGGTGGCACCCGTGGGCTCCAGGCGGAGCACCCGGCACTCGCGGGCCCACCGCTCGGGCATCGCCTCGCCGTCGGGGGCGTTGAGCCGCTTGCCCTTGAGCTCGGCGACCGCCGCCTGCCACGCCTCGGTACCGGACGCCAGTTCCACGACCGTCGCCGTCCAGGAGACCAGCCGGCCCCCCTTGTCCTTGCTGCGGACCGTCACCTCGGCGGTGTCCCCGCCGGCCAGCCCCGCCAGCGGCTGCTCGCCCGGACCGTCGCCGACCACGCACGCCGCGCCCTCGTGCCAGACGTGCCACAGCGCGCGGGCCGGGCCCGCCGGTCCCTTGACCCAGACGAGGCCGGACTTCTTGGTGGCTTCCTCGATGAGGGCCCGGTCGAGCAGCTCGCTTGTCATGCTCCCCAGCCTATCGAGGCACCCTCACAGCCAGCCGTTGCGCTTGAGCGTGCGGTGGATGCCGAGGCAGATGGCGACCGTGACCCCGAGGACCAGCGGATAGCCGTAGCGCCAGCGCAGCTCCGGCATGTGCTCGAAGTTCATGCCGTACACGCCGCAGACCATGGTGGGTACGGCGATGATGGCGGCCCATGAGGTGATCTTGCGCATGTCCTCGTTCTGCGCGACGGACGCCTGGGCGAGGTTGGCCTGGAGGATCGAGTTCAGCAGCTCGTCGAAGCCGATGACCTGCTCCTGCACCCGGGCCAGGTGGTCGGCGACGTCCCGGAAGTACTTCTGGATGTCGGGGTCGATCAGCCGCATCGGACGCTCGCTCAGCAGCTGCATGGGGCGCAGCAGCGGGGACACCGCCCGCTTGAACTCCAGCACCTCGCGCTTGAGTTGGTAGATGCGGCCGGCGTCCGTGCCGCGCGGGCTGCCCTTGCGGCCCGGCGAGAACACCTCCGTCTCGACCTCGTCGATGTCGTCCTGCACCGCGTCGGCGACCGCGATGTAGCCGTCGACGACGTGGTCCGCGATGGCGTGCAGCACGGCCGAGGGGCCCTTGGCGAGCAGTTCCGGATCGTCCTGGAGGCGGCGGCGCAGGCCGCGCAGCGAGCCCTGCCCGCCGTGCCGGACGGTGATGAAGAAGTCCCGCCCGGTGAAGCACATCACCTCACCGGTCTCGACGACCTCGCTGTTGGCGGTGAGCCGGTCGTGGTCGATGTAGTGGATCGTCTTGAACACCGTGAACAGCGAGTCGTCGTAGCGCTCCAGCTTCGGCCGCTGATGGGCCTGGACGGCGTCTTCCACGGCCAGCGGGTGCAGCCCGAACTCGCGGGCGATCCCGGCGAATTCGGCCTCCGTGGGCTCGTGCAGGCCGATCCAGGCGAACCCGCCGTCGCGGCGCACCAGGCGCATCGCCTCCTGCGGGGTGAGCGGAGCGGCGGTCTCCACCCGCCTGCCGTCGCGGTAGACGGCGCAGTCGACGACCGCGGAGGCGGTCGCGGGGTCGCGGGTGGTGTCGTACGTGCCGGTTTCCTTGCGCAGCGAGACGCGGGACGACGGACGCACCACGGCACGCAGGTCACGGATCATCGACATGGGCAGGCTCCTTCGCGACGGGCAGCGAGCGGCGCCGGTGACGGGTGGAACTACCCGGAATGAGGACGTCCGGACTGAGCGCCTCCCCGCCCTCGGGCAGGGGAAGGATGTTTGGCGCGTCCACAAAGCGGGGAGCACCGCACCGTCGCGGTGGCGGGTTTTCGCTGCTGATGGCTACCGATGGCTACTGATTCAGCTACTGATGCGGACCAGAGGAGATCAGACCGATCAGGCAAAACGAGACGAAGTGCTCTTCCGCGTGAAGGCGCGAGCGCAAGAGGCGGCAGCCGGCGGAGCCGGGTCGAACCGGCGGAACCGGAGCGGCTGTATCAGCGGCCGGAAGAGCGGGTGGTACTGCACGGTCGACTTCGGTCCATGCCAGCCCCACCTCCTCCGGCCGGTCCCTCGTGAGGGACGATCCACACCCCTGTAGGGGTTCCCCGTAGGGGAGATTTCATCTGCGCCGGGGCCTGATGTCGGACGCTTCTGCGTGCGGCCCCGAACCACCGGCCCAGAGTATCAGCCGCCCGGTGTGTCAAGGTGCCGCTTTGCCCGCCGCTGACGAGTTCTATGCTCGCCGCATGGCAGATGTTCTTCCTCTGGTCGAGGCCCGGTTGCGTACCGCGCTGGGCGAACCGGACGCCCGCGCGGCCGTCACCTTCGTCGGCACGGACCGTATCGAGGTGCTCCGTTTCCCCGGCGGCGGCCCGGAGGGCGACATCGTGCGCTACGCCACCCTGGGGATGTCCGCGCACCCCATGACGGATCCCACGGCGATGCTGGCCGACCCGGTCAAGGGCCCCCGCGCCGAACTGGTCCTCTCCGTGCGGGCCGGGCGCGCCGACACCGGCAAGGTGCTCCGCCCGCTCGCCGTGCTCGCCGCGTCCCCGCAGGTGGAGGGCGTGGTCGTCGCCCCCGGCGCCTCCCTGGACGTCGGCGAGCCGCTGTGGCCGGGCGCCCCGTTCACCTCGGTGCTGGTGGCCGAACCGGGCGGCCTGGTGGAGGACCTGGAGCTCGACGCGCCGCTGGACCCGGTCCGTTTCCTGCCGCTGCTGCCCATGACGCCGAACGAGGCCGCCTGGAAGCGGGTGCACGGCGCCCAGGCCCTCCAGGAGCGCTGGCTGACGCACGGTACGGACCTGCGGGATCCGTCCCGCGGGTCCGTACCGCTGGAGTGACCGGTCCCGGCGGAAAGGGGCGCCGCCGTCAGCCGGCGAACGCCGAGACCCCGTCCTCGGTCGCGTGCTTCGGCTCCAGTTCCACCGCTTCGCGAGTGAGCGCCCGGCGCCGTACGGCGACCACGGCGGCACCGGCCAGCGCGGTGACGGCCGCCACCGCGAACGGGATGTGGATGTCGGTCCACTCCTCGATCTTCGGCGCGAGGTAGGGGGCGGCCGCCGCCGCGAACCAGCGCACGAAGTTGTAGCCCGCGCTGGCCACCGGCCGGGGCGCGTCGGAGACGCCGAGGGCCAGCTCCGTGTAGACGGTGTTGTTCACGCCGATGAAGGCGCCGGACAGGATCGTGCAGACGACGGCGGTGGTGTGGTCGCCGTACCCGAGCACGAGCACGTCGGCCGCGAGCAGCACCAGCGAGCCGCCCAGTACCTTCAGGGAGCCGAACCGCTGCTGCATCCGCGGTGCCACGATCACCGAGAACACGGCGAGCAGCACGCCCCACGCGAAGAACACGGCCCCCGACTTGTAGGGGGTCATGTTCAGCACGAACGGCGTGAACGCCAGCACGGTGAAGAACGTGTAGTTGTAGAAGAACGCCGAGACGGCGGCCGAGGCGAGCCCGCCGTGGCCCAGTGCCCTGACCGGGTCCAGCAGCGAGGTCCGGCGGGCCGGCCTGGGCTGCTCCTTCAGGAACGCCGTGATGCACAGGAAGCCGACGGCCATCAGGAACGCGGTGCCGAAGAACGGATAGCGCCAGCTGGCGTCGCCGAGCAGCGCTCCGAGCAGCGGGCCGCAGGCCATGCCGAGGCCGAGCGCCGACTCGTACAGCAGGATGGCGGCGGCGCTCCCGCCGGCCGCGGCGCCGACGATGACCGCGAGGGCCGTCGAGACGAACAGCGCGTTGCCCAGTCCCCAGCCGGCCCGGTAGCCGACCAGCTGGCCGACCGTGCCGGAGGTGCCGGCCAGGCCCGCGAAGACCACGACGAACGCCAGGCCGAGGAGCAGGGTCTTGCGCCCGCCGATACGGCTGGAGACGAATCCGGTCACCAGCATCGCGAGGGCGGTGATGAGGAAGTAGGAGGTGAACAGCAGGGAGACCTGGCTGGCGCTCGCGTTCAGCCCCTGGGCGATGGACGGCAGGATCGGGTCGACGAGTCCGATGCCCATGAAGGCGACCACGGACGCGCCGGCGGTCGCCCACACCGCCTTGGGCTGCTTCAGGATGCTGCCGGCTCCCGCGTCGAACGGGTCCATGCTTGCTCCAATCCCGACCGGTCCCGGTGGATGAGCGGATGGTCGGTGCAAGAGGTCCGGAAATGGTTGGTGTATACACATAGTAAGTTAGATCGTCTAACTAATGCAACATACATCTAACTCTCCGGGCCGACCCGCGCCGCCGCTTTCCGTCCGGATGGGTGATCGTCCTTGACGTGACGGGACAGGGGGAGGACCGTGGAGCTCTATGAGGGGCGAACCCAGTTGCCCGAAGTGTGGTGGCCGGGTCAGGGCTCCCGGCCTCTTCGCCGATTCCTGGCAGTGTGACGTGCACGGCTCCGTGTATCCGCTCCAGCCCGTGATCCCGCCCAGCGTCGAGGCCCTCAGTGTCGTCGTCCACCGCACCCAGGTGCCGGTGTGGATGCCCTGGCCGCTGCCGGTCGGCTGGCTGTTCACCGGCGTGGCCTGCGCCGGCGACGACCGCAGCGGCGGACGCGCCACGGCGGTGGCCTGCTCCGGTCCCGGCCCGCTCGGCGGGATGGGCGAGCTGATCCTCGTCGCCGAGGAACTCGGCGTCGGTCTCGGCGCGCGGTACGCGGGCATCGACGCCCCGGATCCGGGGCCGTACCTGGACGTCGGGAAGCCGGCCCAGGCCAAGGTGCTGGCCGGCGGGCGGCCCACCCCGCTGTGGCATGTCTCCGGCGCCCCGGCCGACCGCGCCGTCTTCGCCGGCGAGGCGCTCGGTATGTGGCTGTGGGCCGTGGTGTGGCCCGAGCGGTCGGGGCTGCTGATGTACGACGAGCTGGTCCTGGCCGATCTGCGGGACGCCGGCGCCGAGGTGGAGCTGGTGCCGTGCGGGGCGCTGTCCCCACGGCTGATCGAGCCCTGAGGGGCCGGGTGGCGATGTAGGGGGCGTACTGCTGGTTCGGCTGTGACAGGGGCAGGCGAGAATCCGGTTATCCTTGAGCGTCCCCTTCCGTACCGTCATCGCCTGGAGTCAGCGTCGTGCGCATCGATCTGCACACCCACTCCACCGCGTCCGACGGTACGGACACCCCGGCCGAGCTGGTACGCAAAGCGGCCGCGGCCGGTCTGGACGTCGTCGCGCTGACCGACCACGACACCACCCGCGGACACGCCGAGGCGGTCGCCGCGCTGCCCGAGGGGCTGACGCTGGTCACCGGAGCGGAGCTCTCCTGCCGTCTCGACGGCGTCAGCATGCACATGCTGGCCTACCTCTTCGACCCCGCGGAGCCGGGGCTGCTCGCCGAGCGGGAGCTGGTCCGGGACGACCGGGTGCCGCGTGCCAAGGGCATGGTCGCCAAGCTCAACGAGCTGGGCGTGCCGGTCACCTGGGAGCAGGTCGCGCGCCTGGCCGGCGACGGCTCGGTCGGCCGTCCGCACCTCGCCTCCGCCCTCGTCGAGCTGGGCGTGGTGCCCACCGTGAGCGACGCCTTCACCGAGCAGTGGCTGGCCGACGGGGGACGGGCCTTCGTGGCGAAGCACGAGACCGACCCCTTCGAGGCGATCCGGCTGATCAAGGGCGCCGGCGGGGTCTCGGTCTTCGCGCACCCGGCCGCCGTCAAGCGCGGCCGTACGGTGCCCGAGGCCGCGATCGCGGAGATGGCCGCCGCCGGGCTCGACGGCATCGAGGTCGACCACATGGAGCACGACGCCGGCACCCGGGCGCGGCTGCGCGGGCTGGCGAAGGAGCTGGGGCTCCTGGTGACCGGGTCCAGCGACTACCACGGCAGCCGGAAGACCTGCGGGCTCGGCGAGTACACGACCGACCCCGAGGTGTACGGGGAGATCACGCGACGGGCGTTCGGGGCGTTCCCGGTGCCGGGGGCCGGCGGGGCCTGAGGCCGCCCGCTCCCGCGCGCCGGCCTCGGCACGCTCTTCCCGCACTTCCCCGGACCACCCCGCAAGGCATACCCATGTTCGACGTCGCCGTCTTCGGCTCCCTGTTCCTCACCCTGTTCGTCATCATGGATCCCCCAGGGATCACCCCGATCTTCCTCGGCCTGACCGCCGGCCGGCCCGCCAAGGCGCAGCGGCGGATGGCCGCGCAGGCCGTCTGCGTCGCCGGCGGCGTCATCACCGTCTTCGGTGTGCTGGGGCACCGGATCCTCGACTACCTGCACGTGTCCGTGCCCGCGCTGATGATCGCGGGCGGGCTGCTGCTTCTGCTGATCGCGCTGGACCTGCTCACCGGCAAGACCGACGAGCCCAAGCAGACCAAGGACGTCAACGTCGCGCTCGTGCCCCTGGGCATGCCGCTGCTGGCCGGGCCCGGTGCGATCGTGTCGGTCATCCTCGCCGTGCAGAAGGCCGACAGCGTCACCGCGCAGGTGTCGGTGTGGTCGGCGATCCTCGCCATCCACGTGGTGCTGTGGCTGGCGATGCGCTACTCACTGCTGATCATCCGGGTCATCAAGGACGGCGGCGTGGTGCTGGTGACGCGGCTCGCGGGCATGATGCTCTCCGCCATCGCCGTCCAGCAGATCATCAACGGCCTCACGCAGGTGATCCAGGGCGCCTGAGGCGCGCCACACGGACGGAGCCCCTGTACGGCAGGTCCGTACAGGGGCTCCCCGCGTCGTATGCGAAGACTCCGCGCTACGAGGCCGGGGCGGCGGCCGGGCGGATCCACAGGCGCTGCCCGATGGCGGCGGCCTGCTGGACGATTCGGTTGACGGAGGCGGCGTCCACGACCGTGGTGTCGACGGGCGTACCGTCGATGTCGTCGAGTCGCATGACTTCAAAACGCATGTGTGCCTCTCCCTTCGTCTGGTCATCCTCCTGAGGAGAACTACTGGTGGGGAAGCCGGGGCAGTGGTGCTCCCGGTTCCGTTCATAGTCAACGCGCTGTTTGTTACAAACATTCCCTACGCTAAAGAAAATTTTCGAACGACTAATTACTGCTCGGTAAGCGTTCGTTCCTGATCGCCGCCGCCTGAGCTGGAGGACTCGGGGGGACTCTGAGGGACCGATCGGGACCGGTTGTGTTCGCAGTGTGACCGCCGGGACAATGGCAGGAATGAACGACGACCTCGCGGCCCTCAGTGCCCGCATCGACCGCACCAACGAGCTGTTGCAGCGCATGCTCGCCGAGGTGGCGAAGACTCCGTCTACCCACGCGATCTTCGTCGATGCCGGGTATCTCTACGCCGCGGCGGGCCGGCTGGTGGCCGGGACCGAGGACCGCCGGGCCTTCGACCTGGACGCCGAAGGGCTGATCGAGGCGCTGATCGACCGGGCCCGCTCGATCTTCGCGGACAGCCGGCTGCTGCGGGTCTACTGGTACGACGGCGCCCGGCGCCGCATTCACACCGCCGAGCAGCAGTCCATCGCCGAGCTCCCGGACGTGAAGGTCCGCCTGGGCAACCTCAACGCCAACAACCAGCAAAAGGGCGTCGATTCCCTCATCCGCTCCGATCTGGAGTCACTGGCCCGGCACCGCGCCATCAGCGACGCGGCCCTGCTCGGCGGCGACGAGGACCTGGTCTCGGCGGTCGAGGCGGCCCAGGGCTTCGGCGCCCGCGTCCATCTGTGGGGCATCGAGGCCCCCGAGGGGCGCAACCAGGCGGAGCCGCTGCTGTGGGAGGTCGACAGCCAGCGCACCCTCGACCTGGACTTCTTCAAGCCGTACGTCTCCCGCCGCACGGCCCCCGCCTTCGAGCCGGCCGGGACGGCCCGGCCGGCCCGCGAGGACGTCCGCTTCGTCGGCGCGCAGATCGCGGCCAAGTGGCTGGCGGCCCGGGGGAGGGACGCACTGGTCGAGCTGCTGCCCGGCCACCCGTACCTTCCCGGGTCGGTCGACCAGGACCTCCTGGTGGAGGCGGAGGAGCTGTTGCAGTACTCGCTGCGCGGCCAGGCCGATCTGCGGCGGGCGCTGCGGGACGGGTTCTGGGACCACTTGCAGACGCAGTACTAAGTGCCCCGGCAGGCAACGTTCGCCCCGTAGCGACGCCCGGCACGCTCCCCCGGGCTCTCCGAGCAGGGGACCCCCACTCGCCGCACCGGGCACAAGCACCAAGTACGTCCAGTACGAGGACTTGCACCCGGCACTCCCCCCAGCCTTCGGCCGGGGGGACCCCAGAGCACGCGCCGGACACCGCTCCTCGACGGGCAAACGTTGCCTGCCGAGGCACTGGCGGCCGGGCCCGGGCGGCCGGGCCTACCGGCTCGCGGCGGCCGTCCGCGGACCCGGTACGCCATCCCAGAAGCCGGCGAGGGCACGCGCGGTCGGCACGGGCCGGTCCGTGTTGGGCGAATGCTCGGCACCGGGAACGACGGTCCGGCGCGCCCGCAGCCGTACGGCCATGTCGTCGAGGAGCGGCACCGGCCAGGTGTCGTCGCGTTCCCCCGACACGACGTGGAACGGCAGGGGCAGCGCGGCCAGTTCGGCGACCCGGTCCGGCTCGGTGCACAGCTGGCGGCCCGTGGCGAGCAACTGGGCCGGGCGGGTGCCCAGCCAGCGCTGGCGCAGCCGCTCCTCGTCCACGGGGCCGCGGACGGGGCCGCCGGCCTCCTCGGGCGGCCCCATGGCCCGCATGGTCTCCCACACCTGCTCCATCGTCATCACGGCCAGCGCCTCCCGCAGCAGCTTCACGCGCTGCTGCTGGGAGACGGAGATCTGGGCCGGGCCCGAGGAGACCAGGGTGAGGGAGCGGAAGGGGGAGGGGTCGAGCAGTACGGCGGCGCGGGCGATCTGGCCGCCGAGGGAGTGCCCGAGCAGGTGCACGGGCGGCCCGAGGGCGGCGGCCTGCGCGAGTACGTCCCGCGCCAGTTCCCGCTGGGTGTAGGCCGACTCGTCGTGCGCGGGCCCGTCGGTCTCGTACTGCCCTCTTCCGTCGACGGCGACGGTACGGTAGCCGCGCGCCGCGAGCGGCTCGTGCAGCAGGGTGAAGTCCTCCTTGCTCCCGGTGAACCCCGGCAGCATCAGCGCCACGCCCTTCGGCTCGGCACCGCCGGCCACGGGCGAATCGACGACGGCGAACTCGCCGCGCGCGGTCCGCAGACGGTACGTGCGCGCGTTCGGCGGCGGGGCGAAGGCGGCGTTCCTGCTCACGGGCAGAGCGTATCGGGCGCCGCGGTGGCCCGGACGACGCCGGCCCGGTCCCGCGCGGCCCGGTCCCGCGCGGGGCGGGACCGGGCTGGACGGGGACCGGAGGAGATCAGCCTTCCGCGGACTCCGCGGGCTGAGCGGCGGCAGCCGTGGCCTTGCGGGTGCGGCGGGCCTTCGGCTTGGCCTCGGCCGCCTCGCCCGAGGGCTCGCCGGCGTCGGCCGCCACGGCCTTGCGGGTGCGGCGGCGCGGCGCGGCCTCCGGCTCCTGCGTCGCCTGCGCCGGGATGTCCGCGGTGACGGGCTCCGCCTCGGCGGCCGCCTTCCGGGTGCGGCGGCGCGGCTTGGCCTCCGCGGCTTCCGAAGCCTCCGGGGTTTCCGGGGTCTGCGCCTTGGCGGTGGCCTTGCGGGTGCGGCGCGGCTTGGCCTCCGCGGCTTCCGAAGCCTCCGGGGCCTCCGCCTTGGCGGCGGTCTTCCGGGTGCGGCGCGGCTTGGCCTCGGCGGGCTCGGCCGTCTCCGTCGTGGGCTCCGCGGCGGCGGTGGCCTTGCGGGTGCGGCGCGGCTTGGTTTCCGTGGCCTCGGCCGTGTCGGCGCCGGTGGTCTCCGCCTTGGCGGCGGTG